>CALLWY010000218.1 GCA_938015865.1 uncultured Planctomicrobium sp. | reverse complement strand
TGCTCATCTCGGAACAGCGAACGACCGGGCCTCTGGCCGGCAGCTGGGACCCGCGCGACATCTGGGGGGGCTACGGGGGACGCATGTACTCGACCGCCATTGCCACTCTCAGTCTGGAGGTCTATTACCGCTATCTCCCCCTGTATCGCCTGCAGGAAGAATGATCATTCCCGTCGGGCGCTTGAGCAAAAATCGAAAGAATGTGCCGGGATTACTGGGATTTCTGCTATTCTGCGGGGACGTCTGGTTTGACCAAAGTGAGCGCCTGAAATACGCGACAACAGGGAGGAACACGCCGTGTCGGAACATCGATCGGCCCCCAAACGACAGTCTCACAGCGAGGTCGGCGGGATGGGAATCTCCCTGGGCAATGTCTTCTCCGGTGAACGAGCGACGGTCTCGCTCGGGATCGATCCCGGTCTGAACCGCACCGGATATGCCCTGATCCGTCGCGTCAACGGACGCCCCGTGCTGATCGAAGGGGGAGTGATCAGTTCCTCCCGGACTGCCAGCCTCGAAGAGCGGGTCATGGAGATCGGGAACGGCATTCGGGAGCTGTTGGAGGAATTTCAGCCCGATTCGGCCGCCATTGAGCAGATTTTCTCGATGCCCCGCAGCCCGAAGGCCGCCCTGATGATGGCCCACGCCCGCGGGGCAATTCTTTATGCCATTGCCTCACGAAACTGCCCGCTGACGCATTATTCCCCGAAACAGGTCAAACGGCTGCTGACCGGGAGCGGAACCGCCAGCAAGGAGCAGATCCAGTACGCCATTCAGCGGGAACTGGGCCTGCCGACGATTCTCGAACCGCATGACGTGGCGGATGCCTGCGCCATTGCCCTGTGCCACTTTCACAGCTTGCGTGTCAGCTCCGGAACAATCACCGAACGGAGTCTCCCCGTCGACTTCTCCGCTGCCGGTGTGTCGACGCTGAAGCGGTCTTGAGACCCCTCTTTGCAAACTCTTAGCTTCTCTGCTCTGAGCTCCACCGATCGGGTGATGAAAGAAATGGTCAGGTTCACGACGAATGGCCATGGGTGACTTCTCGCCGATTTTTTACGGTCATCCCTTCTTCAGTTGCTTGGGGCGAACAGTCCGAAGTGCGTATTCAATCAGGAGGATCGTCTTAATCTTTCGAATGTAGATCTTCACCTGCTCTTGGTTTCATGATCCTCTCAAGCGAAAGCGAGCTTATATGAATTCAAACAAAAAAGCGGCCCGATCCATTGAAATCAGGCCGCTCAAGAACTTCTGACTCAAATCGACAAGTCAACTTGTTAGCAGATGCCCCTCTGGTTGTTGAAGACAAGACGCTAATAGCGGGATTAGTCGATTAGAAATCATTTCCGCTCAGTGGTGTTTGACCGTAATGATTTCCGTTTGATGAAACCAGTCTCGCGTAAACTCGATCGTTAACTTGCTGGCTCAACGTTCGTCCGCTTCCGTCGCATAAAAAGACATTAACGACCTGTGGGTGCAGTGAGGAAGGACGAGGGCTACTCCGGTTCACAGCACTTGAAAGTTGGGCATTAATCTTAGCTTCATCCGGGATGAAATTACCCGAGCCTACCCCCATTGCTATGAAAACCGGCTCATTATTTCCGGTGATAGAGGTTCCCGATCCTGTAACGGTGTACGGGGCGCTGCTGCCTGATACAGTGATTGGGATGCCAAATCCCAAATCTCCAGTTCCTGCACCATTGGGATCAATCGGAGTTGGCAACCAACGTCCGGCGTTAATGTTCTCAGAGAACATAATTGTTTGTGAAAGACCATCTTTGATTCGGTCTAAAGACATCTTTATTGGTGATGTATTCAGGTTTGAGTTTGTGTTTGTGTTTTGGCGAAAGAAGACGCCACTTGATGCAGTCATTGTGGGGCCCCAACCGTAGGCGTCCAAGCGGTGTTCGTTTTCGACTGTGCCGCTCGTGTTCCAGGCTGCTGAGTTCAAATATCCAGTGTTGGCAACAAACCCAAGGTTTCCTGCGTTGTCTGCAGACAAGCTACTGGGGCAATTAAATGTTTTAATACTGTTGTCTTTGATTGAATCATACTGGACGAGGGCTTTTTCTGGATCCGTCAGGATATTAAAAACACCAGTTTCGTCGATGAACGGGAGTACCTGGACAGTCCAAGGGGCAGGACGAGCGACAGGATCCGTGCCGGAAGCTGGAGGAATATAGTAATCAATGTCTCCGACCAGAGCTGGAATCCGGCCGTTATGGACGGTTGAGAAGTTCTGGACAGCCAGAGCGACCTGCTTCATGCTGTTCATACACTGAGTCCGGCGAGCTGTTTCCCGGGCGTTCTGGACGCCGGGGAGGATCAGGCTGGCCAGCACGGCGATGATCGAGATCACCACCAGTAGTTCGATCAGGGTGAAGCCGCCACGCTGGGGCTTTCTGGATTTCTTCGCGAGGCGAACTCTCATGACGTTCTTTCTCCGCTCTTCAAAAATGGGAACAGACAACTGATGGTTTCGAAATCAAACCGATTTGACCGGGACTCCACTTCGTTTGACCGACTCAAGCTGTGACCCGAAGTGGAGGGACCGCAGCCCGCAGATGGGTAGACCTGAATTCTCGTCACTCTCGAAATGGTTGCCAACTGTGGCGGGACGACACATCCGGATGCCGCAATTCGCCGCGCTGGCGTTTCCTCCTACAGTAAATTTTGCCACTCTCCCGAGATCGAGGCCAGCCAGAACGTCCGCTTTCCCATGTTTTCCGGAAAAACCGATCTCTCCGACTGACACCATCCAGAAAAGTAGCAAATCTTAATCCATAAACGGACTCCGCCGAAATATTTTACGGCAAAAGCTGCCTGTGAATGATGAATTTCCGGAAATCGAATGTCCCGGTCTCAGGATTGTATGCTTCTTCAATACGGGACATATCGATCACACAGAACATCCGGTATCGTGGCAAGTCTTCGGCCAATCCTCCGATTTGGATCAGGGCTGGATTGTTCTCAGCATAGTGGGCTTCAAAGAAATCGATCCCGATCCACGCAAAATACACGTGACTGCGAGTCGTGCTGTTGTTGTGGATCTTCGCAAGGAGACGGTTTCTCGTATGGAAATCAACCTTGTTCTCTGAAAGATCCCCCTCACTGCGGGCTTCGAACAGACCGAGTTCACTTCCCGTCGTGGGGCGACGGCGGAGAACCGTTTGATTCAGGCTCAGGTCCGGCGAATGGGGAACGGGATTGCCGGATGCATTCAGATGCGGGGCATCCAGATGGTTCAACGACCGGAAGGGGCGGGAACGGAACCCTCCGGGAATGAAGATGTTCTGGAGTCCCGCAACTTCCATGAGCGGATCAACCCCGTCCCGCGCACGACGAAGATCAAGATACCAGTTTCTTCCTGCATCATATTGATCCTGGGTCGGTCGATCTGACGTGATTGGATTGATATGGTACGGATCATCAATCAGTCCAGCCAGAACCGTTTCATCGCGAACCGTATTGAGGTTGATTTTCCCCGGAGTTCGGCGATGAACTGCGGTGATCTGATCCATCCTCAAATCGTTCTGCGATTTTACATCGACAAACTCTAGCAGCCGATACCACCGGTTGCGGTAGTGGGCCGCATCGTCTGACAGGTCCGTTGGTACCCAGCTTGGCAATGGCATCTCGTCGACATCTGGAGCCTGTGGATTCAGGATCCGTGCCGCTGCCGTCCGGTGGCCTGTCATGGCGTCTCCATAGACAAGGTTCCGGTTGACCCCCCCGAAGACGTTGTCAGACCAGTTCTCCGTAATGGTTGGGGAATAGTTCCCGTAAAGCGGCACCGAAAGCAGCTCCATCGCCGAGGAGAAGTCGCGATTGAAATGCGGCTGCCAGTAAGGGAACGGATCGTTTGAGTGAGCCTCCCTCCAGATCTCATTCGCATAATGAGCTTCCGGATCTCCTTTGGCACGAAGCGAATGGTTTCGGATGTCGCTTCCCGGGTTCAGTTGGTTCTGAGCTGTAAACGGATGCAAACGCTCCTGGCTCTTTCGGGCCTTGAGTTGACTTTCAATGGTTGCCAGAGTCGGATTGGAACCAAGAGAAATTGGGGATGATGCTCCAAACTGAGTGGGATCGACGGTCCAACGATCAACTTCGACCCACTCATTCCAATCGTTGCTCGATCCAGCTTGAACAGACAGATTCTGCTTCCGTTGAAGGACTAACGTAAACCCAGGACCAGATGTGCTTCCTTCCAGGGGCTCCACAAGTGCAACACCACCAAAGCCCGATTGCTGTTCAGTTGGCGTCCAGAAATCTTTGGATTCATCAGCAGGTGTCAGGTCGAGGTCCAGCAGGGAATCAGGGCGCTCGGTATTATTGTCGATTTCTTTATCTGTCCCCTGAGCCCGGGGAATGATAAGTTGGAGTGGACCATCATTGTCGTCTGTCTCCACATTGACGTAAAAATCACTGCCAATCTTCTCTCCATTCCCGTTAACCACTGTCCCGTCGTGACATCCGATGACGAAGTTCTCACCGGCGCCGATGGCTTTGGCGTTGCCTGACGAAGGGGCCTTGAACTCGACGGCAATATCAACGGCGTTGCTGGACCCATCTCCCTGAAGACGCACGATCCTCCAGGTGTCGTCCGCAAGCGAAACCTGATACGGGCTCGCATTCCGAAGCTCGACATAGAGGAATCGATGCCCCTTGTCTTCCTCTTCTTTATGCAGCGTCCGTTCGGAATCTTCATCCTCTGAGGCGGTTTCCACAAGCAGGACTTCGGAGAACGTCAGCAGGTGGTCTTCAATTCCATAAGCGACCTCCAGATTGGCAGGATCTGGATCCCAGCCATCGCGAAGGTCAGGATCATACTCAAAACGGGTAATCACATTATCCCGGTCCATAGCGTCGACGACATTGACGGCAAACTGGGCCATTTCCCGCGCCCGACGCTTCCGTTCTGTTTCGACTTCTTCCGAGGTCAGCGTGTCGTCAAACTCGTCAATGAATCCGACTGTCCACAGCAGGCAGTAAATGTCCCGAGCCAGTCGCTGGCGGTCGTATCGAGCCCACCACTCCTGAGCGCAGGGGTCTGTCTGAATGAGGTGAAATCCGATTGGTTCGACATCATCGGTATGGTGCATCGCTGTCAGGAGGTACGATGTGGTTCCCCCGCTGATCGATTCCGGGTGAGGAACGAGATCGCGATAGCGCGGGCTTCCGTTTTCAAAGGCACGCTTGACGACGCTTTTCAATTGATGGCCGTCGGGGATTGACCGTTGGTCATCCGAAAGAATCTTGTTGATATTCAACCGGTGTCGGGAATTCTGGCGATCCGGTCCCGGCGGCGAATCGGTGTAGGTATCCGTATGAAGCAGGTTTCGAAGTTCCTGGCGGAATGGCTGGACTTGCCCCGCAGCTGTGTCCACCATCGGGGGGAACTGCCCGTTTGTCCAGACCCATGACTCCAGCGATGAAGGATTCGCGTTAAATTCCAGTCGGTCCCAAGAGTCCGTGGTGAACCGGGACCGGATTTGGGCGGCATTTGGGACATGCTGGAAATTTGCTGAGGCCAGAATTTTAGCTCGGGACGAGACCGGTTGTTTGGACAGGTCACTATTGCTCAGGTGGAGTGCCGCGTTTTCTGACGGACCGAACGGACTATCGACGAGTCCATAATTGATATTCCCCGGCTCCAGAATGACCTCATCCGCTTCATCAACCAGTTCATTGATCTCATTGCTCAGGCTGCGAACCATCAGGTCGGACAGGTACGGGCTGCCACCAAGTCGCTGGAAGTTCCAGTATTTGGGCCAGCCAGACGGATTGTTGGCGAAAAGATTTGACCGGATGTTACGAACAGCTCCATTCGGTCCGGAGATCACATACGCTGGGTTTGTATTCGATGAATCGAACGAACTGAGCTCATTAAACCCTGGAAGACCTAGACCAGTCGGAGCTAGCGGGTGGACGAATCCTCTGTTGGATAGCCCCAATAATGCTTCGACAGCATCCTGAATCTGACCGTATCCGTTTGGTGCCTGACCGTCACCGTCGTCATCGGACCCTGTTGCCCCGGATCTCGGAAGACCACCAGTTGCCAAATACTCCTTCTCTCCGTAACGACCCGCTGTTGCATCCTGGCTGTTAAAGGGATGCCAGCCTGACAACAGCATTGTCCATTCCATGTTCGCCAGGGCCAGAGGAGGAACCACAGAGGGAACCGTTGCGAGGCCGAAGCGGTCGATCACATTTTTTAAGGCCGCTTCCCGTTCCGTCGGCGTCAGTCCCGAATTGTCGACATCCCCATTGAGGGCCCAGATGGGATTGACTTCACTCCTTGACATCCCGAGGTTCGAAACTGAAATCGGTTCAAGCGGGCCGCTCAGGTCCCCCGGAAACCGGGGCGGATCGTACTTGGTCAGTCCTTCCATATTGCCGTGAGCGTTCAGATTGAGGAGGCCATCAGCATCGACCACCTTAAAGCTGGCCATCGGGACGAACTGATCGCCTCCGGGGAGCGTAAGCATCGGTAATCCCAGGTCGATCCAGATCGCATCCTTCACGCCGTCGTTGTCGAGGTCGACATCCAGAAGGCTGTAGGTGTCGCTCAGATTTGGATAATCCGGCAAGGTGGAGACATTGTTGAAGATCCCCATCTGGGCTTCTTCAGCCGACTGCGGAAATGGAAACGGAGACAAAATCCGGCTGGTATTGCCACTCTGTGCCGACGTTGCGCCGGTGAGATAGCGAGGAGTTCCACCGGGGTATTGGTGTTCCTTGTGGGGCCGAAGCACCTTGCGTTGATAACTGCTGTCGTGATAGAGCTGAAGAAATGCATTCGACCAGGGACCGGCCGTGTTTCGTGAACGCATTTCCGGAAACAGCTGCGGACGGAAGAATGAAGGAATCAGGACCCGGATCTTGACCCCGGGGTTGTCGGGATCACTGATCACCTCTTCATGCGCCAGGAACAGGCTGTTGATGTCCGGATAGGTGTAATCAACATCGGGCCGATAAAACGGAATGCGATTACTTGCGTCTGGTTGGGTAAATGCATCCAGCGGATTGGCCAGTGTTCCCCGAACCGGCTGTGCCAGTACGCTGTAATTAATGGCAAAGTTCGACAGGTTGAGTTCAAGTGTCAGTCGATCGGGGTTTTGGGGATCATCACTCATTGGATCGATCCCGTCGTAAATCAGCTGAAAGTAATCCGGGTCGTCAAAGGTTCCGTCCGGATTCACATCAGGGTAGCCGTTCCCGTCATCCTTGAACCGGACCATGATTCCGGTCCCAGTGGAGACATTGGTGTCGGTTGGGGTGAGGTCGGGCCTGATCTGGCCGATTTCGTGGGCGAGCATCGAATGCATCCCCCCCCACAGGGCACTGGTGAAGAACTCCCCCCGCGTCCCGACAATGAGTTGTTCGGCGGCTCGGTCGAGATGGACGTACGGGTCGATCGCCGGGAGTCCTTCATCGTCCGGGTCAGCAAACAGTTCCGCATTGGCCACTTCCTGGCTGCTCCATCCGAAGAAGAAGAGTCCCAGAAAGACAAGTGTGGTCATCAGCGAGAGCACCACGATGATCACGGCTCCTCCGCGCCGACGATGACCCGCTGATTGGGCAAGGTGCATTCTCATGATTTTGTTCCTTGTGTCGCCCGAGACCTGCCAGTGATAAAACGCCCTGCGGCGTGACTGATTGCTGTTTGTTGCTGAATTGAAAGATGAACGGATTCAGGATGAACGGAGATAAAAACGTAAACGTGCCGGATTATCGGACAAATGAATGAACAACGGTGACCTGCCGGGGGATTCGTGTCTGCTGATCGATGTAACGGATCGTGATCCGAATCGCCCGCAGTCCGATGCGGTTTTCAAAACATCTCCAGACAAGTTCGTTATCTTGCCGTTCCTCACCCGGTACGATGCCTCCTAATAAAGCCCCGTCTGGGTCAGATGACCTCCCAGGATTTTTGCCTGTGGTTGTTCTTACCACCTCCAGGTACCAGCTGTTGCTGTAGTTTGAACCATCTGTCAAATCTGGATGACGAATCCGATCTCCGATGACGTAATCGTTATCTGCCTTCCACTCGTTGTTTGGGTCATTCGCGTCGAAATTGACACGGAGTGGCCTGAATGGGGGCATTTGCGGGGGATTGGCCATGTTCCCAAATGTTGCCTGGGGGTGCCACGTGTCGAAGATGTTGTTCCCGGTTGCTCGAGGCCCATAATTAGGGTTTTGATAATCCGAACTTTGGGCAAAATGGCCAATGATATTCCCGTCTCCATCGCGCTCATCGTGACCAAGTTGAACGAACCTCATTAACTGCTCATGCGAATCCCAGACTTCCACATCAAAGGATTCGACATTGGTCAGGAGGATATCTTCACCCATGCGGTCTCCGTCGGTGAGGCCTGTTAGGCCGTCGTTGTCGTAATCGTATGTGCCGCTGAATCCGCGATTGAAGGAGGCGAAGTCCTCATTCCCGGGGTACAACATCCCGGGGGAAGATGTTTCCTGATGAGTGAACCGTCCGATGAACCGGTCTTCATCGGGGTTCAGGTATTCGCGCGGATGTCCGTGGTGGATTGCCGTCGGTCGCTGATCGTTGAGATGTCC
The DNA here is from genome assembly GCA_938015865.1 of uncultured Planctomicrobium sp. Classification (GTDB taxonomy): domain Bacteria; phylum Planctomycetota; class Planctomycetia; order Planctomycetales; family Planctomycetaceae; genus Planctomicrobium. The sequence continues at coordinate 17,460 of CALLWY010000218.1, read as the reverse complement.
AAATCGGTTCCACGGGAGACCGAGTGGAAGCTGGTAATTAATGTCTTCGTTCGTATTGTTGAGCGAATTCTTACCATGAAACCACAGGGAACTCACCAATGAATTCATGTTACCATCGTTAAGATCATCGAAGACGCGTGTCGCTGAAAAATCAAAGTCTCGCCAAAACCCAGGCCAATTTTCATTGTCCAGCCCAAAAATACGAGTTGTTTCATCTGTTCTTGGCTGTTCATGGTCGCTGGGGTTCGGCATGTCTCTTAAAAGGAGAACGCGACGGTACAGGTTTCCGTTTCGCAAGAAATACGAAATCTCCGCAAAGCGCGATTGTCCGAAATCTTGACTCACTCCGTCCGTGGCTGGTTCATCTATCGGGGGACTGTTGATCGTCGCAACTTTCCCAATAAACAGGTCTTCTACTGTTAAGTTGTCACCAGAGACTTCCGCAGTAAACTGCAATACATCATCCGATGAATTCCAGGGATCGTTCTCCGAGAAGTAGAAGTATCCTCTCTGGTTTTGCTGGTCGAGAACGCCCGATTCGCCATCGGTGCCCGCGTCTCCGGGAGCGAGGGGGACGATTCCGGGAACGGTCGCCACTCCTCCCACATACGCCTGCTTGTACGTCATTCGGGAGAGATCGTTGTGAAGGATCTGCGTCAGAATGCGGGCTTTCTGGTCGTTATTCCCCATCCCCCTCTGCTGAGTGATCGACGTGATCGCGGTTGAATAAATCTGTGCAAACAGCGACATGATTAACACCACCAGCCCGGTGGCCACGAGCATTTCCACCAGCGTGAAGCCGGAATGGCGATGACACCGGGGCGCGATGACTGGGGTAACGTTGTGTTTGCGATTCATGGCGATGTCGCTGAACAGAAGTTGATTCTGCCTGAGTGGTTTACTGATTCGAATGCAATGTTAACGGGACATAATAAACATGAATGATTCCCGGCATCATGATGGCCAATCCGGGTTGTCCCCGTGTCAATGCTTCCACCGGGCGATTTAATGTAATCAGGGCGGTGTTCCCCGAGCGTCTGATGGCAACGATTCGATAAAAAACCAATGCCCGGGCATCCAGGAGATACGAGCCGACTTTCAGAAATGGATCAGGTTCATCTGTGGTCCAAACAATTTTCACCTGGTCTTCATCGAGACCCGATTCGATCAGATCCGGGTCCCCCGAAAATTCGCTGTTTCCAAAGTTTGCCCGGTAAGCGTGTTCGGCGAACGCTGCTGTCTGCCGATTGAAAACAACGGCACAGGTGATCGTCGGATCCACGCCTACCCCGTTATTTCGAACTGTCAGGAAGTAAGTATATCGCGGGGAATAGCTTTCAATGCGAGCCGGTCCAAGAAACGTGGAAGGAATCTGCAGGGCAACTTCAAGTTTGTTGCCAAGGCCCGCAACGGGATATCGAACGAGCGACTCTTTTCCATCGGGGGTCGAGAAGATGACCCTGGAAACTCGTGGATCGGTGGAAATGTTGTCGAAATTGATATTGGAAGGGAATGTGATCTGACTTCCATTCGGATAGGCTGAGCCGACATCAGGAGAGGGGGAGACGATGCTCACAGGGAACTCCTGCACATCGGCCGACCAGGAATCAGGTGCAGCGAAAAACTGGACCGCAGCATTCTGGTTAAATCGCGGCCCGGAACTTCGGCGCGGAAGGAAATCGAGATACGAAATTGTCTCACTTATGCTTATGGCGTCACGGTTCCCGAAGACTCGCTGTTCGGCGACTCCTGAAAAATGAAACCCGTAGGGGTCGACAACATAATTCGGGATCGGGATGGGGTCCCACACCACGTCGCCATCAGAATACTGAGATCCAATGCCCCATTCTGGTTCGACATTCCCAGTACGTCCGGGATTTGGACTTGAACATCGAAGTGCGAAATAAGGATTTGGAACCAGAGACCCTGGGGGAATGGATGGCCAGATAATGTCATTGGGTTCGAATATGGTGTTGGGTTGCCAAGGCCCTTTCCAGGTCAAGTTGACATTCCACGGTTCTCCGAACGGAGGCTCCAATAATTCCGGGACGCAATGGACCAGTTCGTTGACGTTTTCCCGGAGGATCTTGCCGTTGGTGAGCTGGGTGGCGCGGATGGAGCTGACGATGGAGATCGGGAAGAGCGCGCACACGGAGACAATCCCGATGCTCATGATCAGGATCGCCATGAGAACTTCCGTCAGCGTGGCCCCCCCTCGAAGGGATCGGGGAAATGGCAGCGAGCGCGAATTTCGAATCATTACTTCGCCTCCTTGCCGAGGATCCCGTTACGAAATGGTTTGTCAGACAGAATGGCCGTATTATAAACCGGAGGAGATCCTGTCGATTCTTCGTTATGCACATTGGTAATTCGTAGCATCCCAGTATGCGTCTGAAGCGTCACTACTTTTGCAGGGTGTTCCGGGTCTTTGACAACAACCGGATAGGATGTGGGATTGGCCAGAGCGGGGATGTTATTCCGGGCTGCCAAGACATCGTTTCGATCAGCGACACGAAAGTGGAAGAACCCTTCGGTGATATAGTCGTTTGTCACGACCCCCCGCTTGTTGAACATGATGTCCATTGGCCAGACCTCGCCGTTATTGGCGCGGGGGCCATAAGGTTGCCCTGTCGTCAATGGACGCCATCTTTTCGGCACCTGGCTTCCATCGAGGTCGATGCAGGTTCTCGCGGGGAGACTGACCGGTGATGCCCCTTCGAGAATGGAGGGGAGTAATGTCAACGTATATGGAACGGGCAAAGAGGCCCTCGGGCTGTTTATGATGTCCATCGAATTGTGCAACCCGATCCCCGCTCCGGGTTCTGTGGTGTCCAGATCGACTGGTAGAGGCGGGACGCTGCCATCTCCCAGCTCGCTGCCGGCACTAATGGTCCACGCATCATCTTCTGCCTGTGGGCCAGGTCTCAGCGGGACGGGAGATTCAAGCCTATACACCTGCCCGTTAAATTGAATTTCGCATTGGGGACGGAGCAGCCCCATCCGATACAGCTGTCGCCAGTTGACATAGTTGGTCGGATCAACGAATTCCGTGACATCGAAGACTCGCCATTTCCCTTTTGATTCAAGTCCAATCAAGTCTGTTGAATCATATTCGTACCTGAGATATCCGGTGATTTGCTCTGTCGGGGCGATGTAGACGATGCTGGTGACCATTCGGTTGTCGTCAGGATCCAGAAGAAGACGAATGCCTCTGTTGTCTCCCGCGCGGATGGCACGGGAACGGGCCCCTTCAATGGCCCCCCGGAGCACCGAGGCCGCCTCCTTGACCCGGTCTGCTTCATAGGCGGACCGGAAACCGGTGATCGCAACAGCGGACAGAATGATGATGATGGACATCGCCACGAGCAGCTCTACCAGAGTAAAACCCCGGTGAGAGGAATCCCGGATGATGGCTCGAGAACGTTGCATGGGCGAACAGTTACTTCTGGTGATTGGTGATATTGTCGAACATTGCCTGGAATTCGGAGGAGTCTTTATCTGTCGAAAGAGGCTGCGCATGGCGAGCCAACCCCGCTGCGTTTGGTTCGTTTAATCCTAATTCCCTGTCCGGTCCTGGAGAGACGATCAAAAACCCGAAATAGGTTAATGGGTGATAGTAATTCGCTTCAGTGAGCTGCGGCCGACCTGCCATACGACCGAGTTTGTCGAGCGGGTCCTGATAAAGTTCTCCGGTAGAATTATCCTTGGGGATTGTCTGGAAATGGAAGCGCGCCCCCAGCTCCAGATTCAGAGGCGTCAGACCATTGTCGTCCTTTCCGGCAGCAGGGTCCGGGCGAAACAGTGCGGTTGGGGTTGCATAAAAGCGAATTTCGTTGCCCCAGGCATCACGAATTTCCATCAACCCATCCTTGTCTTCATCCGTAATGTATTGTGAGCTGATTCCCTCAATGGAATAGGATTCACTTCCGATCGAGTGTCCCTCTGTGAGCAGAAGATAAAGTAACTCGGAGCTGCTGACCTGATCATTCAGGATTGCGGAGTAGGAGTCTGTATTCAGCGCCTGCTTGACTATTGCCAAAAGAGGGGAGTCAATTGCATAGGCGAGAGGAGAACGTTCCGCGCTTTCCATCCCTGTACCGGTAAACGTCAGGTCCTTCACCTGCTGGGGAAACTCCATCCGATACCGGACTTTTCGATAGTACGCCTTTGCATCGTTCTTGTTGAACCCTTTATCATTCATGATCCGAAGAATGGCCCTCTCGGTCGGACTGTCCTTCTTGTCCGCGGTGTCCATCATGGTGTTGAATGCCGAGAGACGGATTCGCAGCTGGCTGTCCAGGTGACCGATGATGGCACGGGTCGCTGTCACCTTGGCCCCTTCGATGGCAGGAGCGATGGCCGAGACAAGGAGACCAACCAGCAGCAAGACAACGCCGATGGCGATGAGCATCTCAATGAGCGTAAAGGCTCCGTGCCGGTGCGCCGGTTTCTTCCGTGGCAGGTGATTACGCAGCTGTAACATGTTCATGTTGATCACCGGACCAGCACTCCCCCGGAAAAGTTGGTAATGTTGTCGTTTTCGAACGAGGATTCCTGCGAGGTCCGCGGTCTGGAGCCGTCGTCAAAGAATTTTTTGTCGCGATAGCCTCCCCCCTTTCCATACTCCCCATCGAATCCCGGGGAGATAATCTGGAAGCCTTTGGGATTCCAGTACCCAATCGTGTGTGTTGGCGAGGATGCTGAGGAGGATGCTGAGGGAGAAGAGATGGGCCGGGCGGTCTGATAATACACGCTTTTCAAAGTGCCGGGAATGACCTCGAACTGAGCTAGCGCGTCGTCCGTAATGGGAGAACCGGAGGAGTTGACCAGGTCACGCAGACGATATCCACGACCCCCATAGGAACTGAAATACTGATAGGGCATTGTCTGCCCGGGAAGGGGGTCCACGTATTCGGGGACTCCATCCCCATCAAGGTCCATCAGTCGGGCGGCGTCAAATTCAAAGAAAGGCCCAACCCGGGTCCCCCCCGTTGCAAAGGGATTGGTGGGGTTTGCTGAAAAACCGAGAGGGATTGAGTTTGTCATGCTCCCCGGGGTTGAGGTTCCTCCGGAAGCAATCATTTGTGGTCCCCCCAGGAAGAAGACGAGACACTCTGCACCATTCATGGTGTATACGCTCGTCTTAGAACCATCCCCGTCGAGATCCGGTGTCCCATCCGTCGCCTTATACTCCGGCCAAATCTGGCGCATGACGGCCAGGCTTTCACGGTCGATTGGATCGTTTGTGTATGCTCCATCTTCCCGCAGACGAAACACACTCGGTGGTTCAACCCCATATTTCAGCTTGAACGCCGCAATGGCGGCTTCGAGACTCTTGATCTCGACAGAGACACGAGCGACCTGAGCCGTGCGGCGAGCGCTGCCCAGTACTGGGAGCAACATCCCCGCGAGAATCGCGATCACGACCAGCACCACCATCAATTCGATGAGGGTGAACCCGTGGCGCCCCCCTGCGAGAGAGGTTTTCTTGTCACCACGGCGGCGTTGGACTTCAAAAAACGGCGAACGCTGCATGACAGGGGTTCTGGTTAGGGAACTGGGTGCGGGTTCAAAAACAAAACACAACATGTCGCGGAATGATGCACGAGATTTGGCATCCGTCCGATTTCTGTTTCGATCTGATCGGAAATGCGTTATGGATGGGCCCGATTTCCTGTTAAGCAGATGTGGTGCCGTTCCATCAGTTTTGTTTCCAACCATTTGCATTTCCTGCATTTGTCTCACGAAAGGTCGTTGAGAAGTTTGACCAGCGGCATGAACAGGGCGATCACGATAAATCCGACGATCAAACCCAGGACGACCACCATGATCGGTTCGAGCATGTTGATCAGACCTTCCACCAGCACGCTCACCTCTTCGTCGTAGACGTCGGCCACCTTGTAAAGCATGTTGTCCAGGGCCCCGGTCTCTTCACCCACGTCGACCATGTTGACGACCAGATCGTCCACGATGCGTGTTTCCCGAAGGGGGACCGCCATCGACTCCCCTTCCCGAATGGCAGCGTGAATATGGTCAAACGCTTTTCGAAAGACTTCATTGCCCGCTGTGTCGCGAGCGATGGATAAGGCTTCGAGAATCGGCACCCCCGAGGCAATGAGCGTCCCTAGTGTCCGGCACGTTCTGGCGACCGTCGATTTCGACAGGATCATCCCGAGTAGTGGTATTTTCAGCGACACCCTGTCGATGATGTATGCTCCTGTTTTATTCTTGCGTATGATCTTCGCCATAATAAAGAGGGCCAGCGGGATCACCGGAATGAGGTACCAGTAAGCGACGACGGCATCGCTCATGTTGATCAGCATGACGGTCATGCCGGGAAGCTCCACGCCGAAGCCAAGGAAGATTTCCTTAAACTTCGGAATGATCGAGTACATGATGAAGCCGACGATTGCGGTAGCGACGGTGATCACCGCACACGGGTAAATCATGGCCCCCTGCACTTTTCGCTTCAGGCTCTGAGCACGCTCTTTGAACTCAGCGAGTCGCTGGAGAATGATTTCCAGAGCACCCCCGGCCTCCCCGGCCTTCACCATGTTGACGTACAGGTTGTCGAAGGCTTTGGGCTGTTTGGCCATCGCTTCCGACAGCGTGTTTCCGGATTCGACGTCCTCAATCACTCCCATCAGGGCGTTTTTGAGGGCGCCGGGTTTCGTCTGTCCTTCAAGGATGCGGAGGCTTCGAAGAATCGGCAGGCCCGCATCCTGCAGCGTGGAGAGCTGACGAGTAAATGTGGTCAGCTTTTTGGCGCTCACCCCACCGATGGTGAACGTCTGCTTCTTCTTCGGGCCAGCCGCCTGCTTGGTTTCTTTGGTCTTGCCGTCTTTCTTTTTGCGAGTTGTTTTCTCCGTGATTTTGGTCACGAAGAACCCTTTCTCGCGGATTGCCTGCTGGGCTTCCGCTTCGGACGCAGCCTCGATCGTTTCCTTGATCTCAAGGCCGGTGTTGTCCATTGCTTCGTATTGATAGACAGGCATGGCTGCTCACCAGTGCAAAAAGGGACAGTGGTCGGGGGTGATGTCAGGTTCCACTTGAACACTGATTCCCGCTTCCGCAGTCAATTTTGAATTCCCAGGGCGGAACAGCATCCGATGCTGATCATCCGCAGTGTTGTTGAATTGAAATGGCGAGCTTCTTCCAGAAACTCGTGACGTCTCAGTGATCTTTCTGTATTTCCAGTGACGCGTTTGACCTGATTGCGTTCTGGAGATGTGTGAAGTGTTGTCTGCCCGGCTTTGATGCCTCCCGGTTGCGAATGGTCGGGAGGAAACCAGATGAACCTTCGAATTGATTGAGTGAACTGTTGTAATCCGTGTGAGTTGTGTTGGGGTTGCTGTGTGGTTGGGGAACCGGTTTTCGGAGCAGCGGTTGAAAGACCGCTTCGCTGCTGCCTAGTCCAGATCCTCCATCACGGTTTCTCGGACAATTTCATCGATGGTGGTGACGCCATCGAAGATCAGTTTGAGGCCCGCTTCACGGAGGGTTGTCATTCCCTTGGTGCGGGCGAGATTTCTCATTTCGTCCACAGACGCATCCGAGGAGACCATGTCGCGGATGTCGTCGTCGACTTCCATTAGTTCGTAAATCCCGGTTCGGCCCTTGTAACCGGAGTTGTTACAGCGGGGACATCCCTTGCCGTAATAGAATTTGTAGCGCCGGGCGGTCTCGATGGGAAGTTGAAGCTCCATCAGGAGCTCATCGCTGGGGTCAAACTGGGTCCGGCACTCGACACAGATCTTTCGCACCAGTCGCTGTGCCAGAACCGCCTCCACCGTCGCGGTGATCAGGAATGGGGGGATTCCCATATCGCGCAATCGGGTGACCGCCGAAGGAGCATCGTTTGTGTGAAGCGTCGAAAACACCAGGTGTCCGGTCAGCGAACTCTGAACAGCGATTTCCGCGGTTTCGTAGTCCCGGATCTCTCCCACCAGAATCTTGTCCGGATCATGCCGGAGGATGGCCCGGAGGGCTTTTGCGAAGGTCACATCGATTTCAGCGTTGATCGGGACCTGAATGAGTCCATCGATGTCGTACTCGATCGGGTCTTCCGTCGTAATAATTTTGGTGTCGATGCTGTTCAGTTCGTTCAGCGCCGAATAAAGCGTGGTGGTCTTGCCGGACCCGGTGGGACCTGTCACAAGAATGATTCCATTGGGCCGATGAATAAGCGTACGGAACCGCGAAAGGGTCTGCGGGTCCATCCCGATTTTGTCGAGACTGAGCTGGACCACCGTTCGGTCCAACACTCGCATCACGACCGATTCCCCAAACATGGTGGGGAGGACACTCACCCGAAGGTCGACGGAATTCCCGCCGACGTTGAGTTCAATACGCCCGTCCTGCGGAAGACGACGCTCGGCGATATCGAGGTTCGCCATCACTTTCACGCGGCTGACGATGGCAGCTGCCAGGTGACGAGGCGGCGGGACCATTTCATACAAAACACCGTCCGCCCGGACTCGGATCTTGAACTCGTCTTCGAATGGTTCCAGGTGGATGTCGCTCGCCTGATCCTTGATGGCGAGGAGAATCACCATATTGAGCAGCTTGCGAATGGGATGCGAGCTGGCGATTTCATCCTCGGCCCCGATTTCAATTGGTCCTGACGACTCGACGAGAGACTTGTTTCCTTCGAGTGCCTCGAGCTCTTCCATGAGCCCTTCCATGTCGTCCTCGGTTCGCGAGGCGTAATGGCGGGCAATTGCTGCTTCGACTTCTGCCAGAGACGAGACGGCTCCACGGACGTCATAACCCAGGAAGTTCCGGAGATCGTCCAGTGCCCCCAGGTTCTGGGGGTCGGCCATTGCCACGGTCAGGACATTGTCCTTCAGCGAGACCGGCATGATCTTGTAGACACTGGCCATGGTCTCTGGAACCAGTTCCAACACCTTGGGAAGAATGGTCGTTTCTTCAAGGTTGACCACCGGCATCCCGAACTGGTCAGCGAGGGCTTCGGTGATCTGGGCATCAGTCACCAGCCCCATTCGTTTGGCAACCTGACCAATGACTTCGCCCGGACTCTGTTTCTGTTCTTCAAGAACATCCCAGAGCTGATCCTCGGTCAGATATCCAAGGTCGACCAGAATTTGTCCGAGTTTCCGCTGGGCCATGGACGAGGTCCTGATTCAGTCAAGTAACCAGAAAAGGAGTATGGGAACGACAGGAATTGAGTGTGAGAAATGAGTGACTTCTCATGATCCGCCGGTCAGAGTGGATCATGAGGCCTTATTCGTCGTCGTCTTCATCGTCTTCATCTTCCTCTTCGAGAATCCCTTTCTTCGCATTGGCGATGCGGGCCTTGAGTTCTCCAGGATTGTTGGATTTGACAATGACCGATTTCTCTTCGCAAAGCCCCTTCCGCCACAGATCAAACAGGGCGTCATCCAATAGCTGCATTCCGTATTTCTTCCCGGTCTGGATGGCGGAGTTGATTCGGAATGTCTTTGCTTCGCGGATGAGGTTGGCGATAGCGGGGGTCACCACGAGCATTTCGTAGGCCGCCACAAGTCCTTTGGGAATTCGCGGGAGGAGGGCCTGACTGAGAATCCCGATGATGGCATTTGAGAGCTGGGTCCGAACCTGTTCCTGCTGATTGGTCGGGAACACGTCGATGATTCGGTCCACGGTCCCTTGAGCCCCGGTGGTGTGGAGGGTTCCGAAAACCACGTGCCCGGTTTCAGCAGCAGTGATTGCCGCACTGATGGTCTCCAGGTCTCGCATTTCCCCCACCAGAATGATGTCGGGGTCCATTCGCAGGGCACGTCTCAATGCTTCCGGGAAGCTTGGAACGTCCACGCCGATCTCGCGCTGGTTGATCGTTGATTTCTTGTGCTGGTGGTAATACTCGATCGGGTCTTCGAGTGTGATGATGTGATGCTGCTCATGATCATTGATGTAGTTGATCATGCTGGCCAGCGACGTCGTTTTCCCGGACCCGGTCGGACCGGTTACGAGAAAGAGTCCGCGGGGGCGGGTGATGAGTTCGGCAATGATCGGGGGAAGTCCGAGCTGCTCGAAAGTCAGAAATTCGTTCGGGACTCGTCGAAGGACCATCCCGATATGCCCACGCTGCTTGAAGACCGCGACACGAAACCGGGCCTTGTCTCCAAATGCGAATCCAAAGTCAGTTCCCCCCTTTTCCTGCAGCTCCTGCTGGTTTCGCTCGGGGGTGATGCTTTTCATCAATGCAGCTGTGTCTTCTGGCTCAAGTGATTTCGTATCGAGCCGTTGCATTCGGCCAGAGAGGCGAACCACTGGTGGCTGACCCGTCGTGATGTGCAGGTCGCTCACTTTTTCGCGAACCACTGTTTCCAGCAGCTTGTCAATTTGAATCGAAGCCATTGAGACCCTTCAGGAACGGATTGTCAGAGCAGACTGCCTCAAGTGCGGTAGAAACGCGTGCGGTAAAAGAACATTACCGTCTGCTGATTATTGGTGATTTGTCATGGGAAATCGACTGTATCAGCCATAAACGCATAGCTTGTTGGGTTTTCGCGTCTTCCAGAGTCCAGAAGAAGCGGTTTCCGGTTCACGATGGAATTCGGAAGAGGACCGCTCGTTTCAGGGGTTTCTGGAACAACGCAAGGATCAATGCGGAAGATGTCGGGAGCGGAGGCGAGAGTGATGCCTCTTTCTCCAGATGGCCCTTCCGAACGAAACTGTTTCCTCCTTCTTCACTTCCGATTTCTGCGAGACCTGTCAAATCGACAAGGTGGATTTGATCAGATGGGCAGCGTTTGCCGGGCGGTGTTTGCGAGCACACCTGCGGGTGACGATTAGTGTCCCCCCGACTGAAGCTTGTAAGCCTCCGTCAACGTTGAAATGCCCTCAAGTGCTTTGTCCAACGCATCTTCCACCAACGTCTTCATGCCGTACAAACGGGCCTGGCGGCGAATGTTCTGGGCCGGCTCACTCCGGAAGGCCATGTCGCGAAGTGTCGCATTGAGCATCATCAATTCGAACACAGCTCTTCGTCCTTTGAATCCGGTGTGCTGACAGTTCTTACACCCCTTCCCTTTGCGGAAGTTGGCATTGGAGATCTGTTCAGGGGTGAGCTGGAACAGGTTCAACTCGGCCTGATCCGGCTGATATGGCTCGCCACACTTCGGGCAGATGACCCGGATGAGACGCTGTGCCATGACCGCCATGAGGCTCGAAGCGACCAGAAAAGGCTGTACACCCATATCGATGAGTCGTGTAATAGCTCCGGGCGCATCGTTCGTATGAAGTGTACTGAAAACCAAGTGTCCAGTTAAGGAAGCCTGAATCGCCATTTCTCCGGTCTCGGTATCGCGGATTTCCCCCACGAGGATGACGTTCGGGGCCTGTCGCAGCATTGCTCGAATGATCCGGGCAAAGTCGAGACCGATCTGGTGTTTCACTTCGACCTGATTGATTCCCGGCAGATAGTATTCCACCGGGTCTTCCGCAGTGATGATTTTGCGGTCTGGGCGGTTCAGTTCACCAAGGGCACTGTACAGCGTGGTCGTCTTGCCACTCCCCGTCGGACCTGTCACCAGAAAGATCCCGTTCGGGCGCCGGATAATATTGTGAAACCGTCGGTAGTTTTCTTCGCTGAACCCCAGGTTCCTGATCCCGACTTTGATGTTGTCGCGGTCCAGAATACGTAACACCAGCGCCTGTCCGTGGTTTGTGGGGAGAATACTGACGCGGAGGTCGATTTCCTTCCCGCCGGCACGGGTCTTGATTCGACCGTCCTGCGGGCGTCGTTTCTCCGCAATATCCATGCGCGCCATCACCTTAATACGCGATGTCAGCGCCCCCAGCAGACGCCGCGGGGGAGAGTCCCGCTCCACCAGATGACCATCGATCCGGTAGCGAATGCGAATCCGATCCTCGAATGGCTCGATATGGATATCGCTTGCACGCATGTTCACTGCTTCATTAAAGATCAGGTTCACCAATTTCACAATTGGTGAGTTTTCCTCATCTTTGAGTGCATTGGCAGCGTCCTTCATTTCCGTTTCGGTGTAATCGATCGCGGTTTCCGTAAACTCCTGCATCATGGTGTCTACGGATTCGCCATCCCCTCCCCCTCCGTAATGTCGGTTGATGGCGGAGAGTATGCTCTCACGCGAAGCAGTGGTCAGTTCAACGTCCCGGTTCAAAATGAACCGCAACTTGTCCATGACCTCGATGTTCATGGCGTCGGTCACCGCGACGACCAGACGCTCTCCCCGAAACTCGACCGGGATACAGATGTTCTCTCGGGCCACCGATTCCGGGACCAGCTCGATGATTCCCGTAGGAATCTCCATATCGTTCAGATCGATGAACTCGAATCCGAAGGCTTTGGCCTTCGCCGCTGAGATCACCGAAGCGTCAACGTATCCGAGTTGAACGAGGGCATCTTCCGGGAGTGTTCCCGACTTGCGGGCCATCCCGATTGCTTCTTCCAGCTGGTCTCCACTGATTGTTCCATCGTCCACGAACTGGTACAGCCAATCATTTCCCGCCATCGATGAGAATCCTCAATGTCGTCCAGGGAGTGTTTTGCGGAGATCTCCGCAATGAGATGCCGTCGTCACTGAACAGAACTGCACAGTGACATCTGCTTGAGTATATGGATGGACTGCCCGCCGAAACAGGGTACCGGGCGATTCAATATGACGTTGGCTGATGGATTCTGGCTGGTTTTGTCTGAGCAGGACGCACCTGAAGCGATTTGGGGCCGCCTGTTTATCAAGTTGATTTCAGTTCCGAAGCGAGCCAGCTGGCAGCGAAATAGGTTTTGAGATCGATCAGCTTCCCCTGCCGTTCCGCCCGGCGGAGCCATTTCATGACCTGATTGACCGGGACCACGTGGACCTGGATCGATTCTGACTCGACCCCGCCCCCATCAGCGACCTTTCGGAGCCCTTTGGCGAGGTAGAACGTGACTAATTCGGACGCCATCCCGGCTGTTGTCGGTCCGCAGACGAGGCGTTTCATTGTTCGCGCCTGATAGCCGGTTTCTTCAAGAAGTTCCCGACGGGCCGCCTGTTCTTCAGGCTCATTTTCAAAACCAGGGTCGTCACCGACCAGTCCTGCGGGGACATCAATCACGTTCGCTTTGACAGGAACCCGGTACTGTTCTGTCAGCACCAGCTCCCCGTTCCGAGTCAGGGGGATGATGGCCACGGCGCGGATCTTCCCGCGATCGGCAAACTCCCACGTCCCTTCTTTTACGAGCTTCAGATACTTCCCGTTTCCAAGGATCTGTTTACGGGGTGGTGTTGTCATCGCAGGGTCAACTTGTTTGATACGTGTGATCAGGTACGGAGATGCCGTACGTCCTCAGTGTTTCAACGAAGCGGGCGGTGGTTGTAAAAACCTCGGCATTCAGTCCGAACTGCCTCCCCTGCTCCACATACGACGGAATGTCGTCGATGTACAGCGTTTCCTGGGGAGTTGCTTCAAGGTGCTCAAGTGCAGCCCGATAGATCGCTTCTTCGGGCTTTGCAGCTCCAACCTTGAATGAAAGAACCAGATGGTCGAACAGGTCCAGAAAGTTCCATTTTTCCCGGATGAACCGGATGTGACTGATACAGGTGTTGGAGAGTAGAACCAGCCGAATTCCCCGCTCCTTCAGCTGTTCCAACACAGGAATCATGGAGGCGTTGAGTTCAAAGATGTCGCTGCAGGCCCGAACCAGCTCTCGAAAGGGAATTGGCTTCTGGAAAATCGATTCCAGCGAGGCGTGCAGCTGTTCCTCGGAAATTTCTCCCCGTTCGAACCTGAGCTGCAGGTCCGACTGCATCAAATGCCGTTGAACATCACCCTGCGTGACGCCGCAGACTTCGGCAATCTGCCGGCACATCTTCTCATGGCAGAAGAAGACCAGTACATTTCCCAGATCACACAGAAGAGTTTTGATCATTTTGGTGATGACCAGCTGGGGACGACGGTTGCATTCGGTCTGGGGATGCTTTTATTCCCCGATCACCTTAATCAGGATCCGCTTCGGTCTGCGACCGTCGAATTCCCCGTAGAAAATCTGTTCCCACGGGCCAAAATCGAGCCTTCCATTGGTGATGGCGACCACCACTTCCCGGCCCATGATCTGCCGCTTCATATGGGCATCGGCATTGTCCTCCCCGGTCCGGTTATGGGCGTATCGTTGCGGTGAGGCATCAAACGGGGCGAGCTGTTCGAGCCACTTCTTGTAATCGGAGTGCAGGCCCGACTCATCATCATTAATGAAGACAGACGCGGTAATGTGCATTGCATTACAGAGCACGAGTCCTTCGCGGACACCACTCTCACGGACGATCCGTTCAACGTCCGGTGTGATGTTCAGAAACCCCATTCGTTCCGGAATGTTGAAGGTCAGGTATTCCGTTCTGGATTTCATCTCGTTCCTCACTGGAAACTGGTGTCACATCCCAATCGCCCCGGCCTGATGAGGCCGCGATCCCCAGTTCTTTGAGGGGGATCACTCGTCAGACACAATACCGATGTAGGGAAGGTGTCGGTAGTGGTTATTGAAGTCGAGTCCATACCCGACGACGAATTCGTCCGGGATCTCGAAGCAGAAGTAGTCCGGGGTCATGTCGACGACCGTGCGGCTCTTTTTCCAGAGCAGGACTGCGGAATGGATTGAGGCAGGCTCAAACTCTTCCAGTCGGGACCTGATCGTGGAGAGTGTCTTACCGGTATCAAAGATGTCGTCGACCAAGAGCAGGTCTCTTCCCCGCAGCTCAGGGAGCCAGTCGAGATTCAGGCGGAGTTCCGCGGGAGACGTGGTCGTCCCCCGATAGCTGCTGGCCTGCACGAGCCCCAATTGATGAGGAATGGCAATCCTCCGCATCAGATCCGTCACGAAGACGATACTTCCCGTGAGGATGCTGAGGACGGTGAGATTGCGCTCCTGAAAGTCTTCCGTAATACGGGCTCCCAGCTCGGAAACCGCGTCGGCAATTTGTGTCTGGGAAATCAGCGGGTGAATGTTCATTGGACGATGGTCCAGTTGAGGCCCGGCCGGGGCACCCCTGACCACGACCAAAGGAATTTCTGAAATTCTCAACTTTCAAAATCCTCTCGCCGGAAGCAGTCGCTCCGCAGAGGATTTTGAGTCTTCGCAGTATGGAAGAGATGATTCTGACATGCGAGACTCGAACTCCGCCACTCGCAATGACAGTTCTGGCCGTTACACTACGGAATTCGGGAACGTCCGTCCAGAACCCGAAAAGGTATCAAAAGTCGACGAATTCAACTGAGTCGATCAGAAATAAAGTGTCCAGAATGAGCAGCTTTTCTTCGACCCCTTCTCAGATTCCTGATGAACCCTTTCAACTCGGAAGCCACACGTTCCGCTCCCGACTCATCGTGGGGACGGGAAAGTATTCCACCTATGAACTGATGCGGGACTGTCTGGAAGCAAGTCAGGCCGAGGTGATCACGGTTGCTGTCCGGCGCGAACGCCTGATTGACGCCGATGGTCGCAATATTCTGGATTACATCGACCTGAACCGGTACACGATTCTCCCGAATACAGCTGGATGCTTTAATGCAGATGATGCTGTTCGGGTCGCCCGACTGGGACGCGAAATCCTTCTTGGTCTGGAAAACCCGGGAGCCAACTGGGTGAAGCTGGAAGTTCTCGGGGACACGAAGACCCTCCTCCCGGACCCGGTGGCGACACTTCAGGCCACGGAAAAGCTGGTTGCGGACGGGTTTCAGGTCCTCTGTTACACCACTGACGATCCCATTACTGCCCGGCGTCTGAAGGAAGCAGGGGCGACATCCGTCATGCCCGCAGGAAGCCCGATTGGCAGCGGTCAGGGAATCCTGAATCCGAACAACATTCGCATCTGTCTGGAGTATCTCAAGGAAAACGATCCCGATTATCCGGTGATTGTGGATGCTGGGGTCGGGACAGCCAGTGACGTCGCTGTGGCGATGGAACTTGGCTGCGACGGGGTGTTATTGAACACAGGAATTGCCTCTGCAAAGGACCCACTCCTGATGGCTCAGGCAATGCGGGATGCCTGCCGGGCCGGTCGGGCTGCATGGAAAGCGGGGAGAATTCCCAAGAAACTTTATGCGACCGCATCCAGTCCGGAGACGGGTGTCATCGCCCGATCCTGACAGGAGACGGACGGTGTTTGATCCGCACAGGATCTTCTGATTTCAGTTCAGAAATCCAGCATCGACATTGAGACCGTCTTGAGCCAGTCATCCGGGAATCAGCGTTCACTCAGGAGTCAGCAAGGATTCGGCAATGGAAACCTTCTGGTTTGTCGTCATCTGGGGAATGTTGACCGTCTACGTCGTCCTGGATGGGTTTGACTTCGGGGTGGGAGCACTGCATTTTCTCGTCGGGAAGTCTGATACCGACCGAAAGAAGCTCCTCTCAGCGATTGGTCCTGTCTGGGATGGAAACGAAGTCTGGTTGATCGCTGCAGGGGGAGTCCTGTTCATGGCGTTCCCCCGGGCCTATGCGACAGCGTTCAGCGGCTTCTATATGGCCCTGATGATCGTGCTGTGGCTGTTGATCCTGCGTGGAGCTTCCATTGAGTTTCGCGCCCTTCAGGACAATGTCATCTGGCGACAGTTCTGGGATGCGGTCTTTTCGCTGGCGTCTGCCGGGCTGGCAGTCCTGTTTGGAACCACGCTCGGGAATCTGGTCCGAGGGGTTCCTCTAACGGAACAGGGGCTTCCGGGGCTGCCGCTGTTTACCAACTTCTCCCCTTATGGAACTGTTGGCGTTCTTGACTGGTACACAGTGCTGGTCGGGATCTTCACTCTCTTCGTTCTGGCGGGGCATGGAGCACTCTTTCTTGTCTGGCGAACCTCTGGTGATGTTCAGCAACGCAGTATTCGAATCGCGTGGAGAGCGTGGACGATCGCTGCTTTCCTCTGGATCGTGGTGACGGCGGCGACTGCGTTGATTCGTTCCGACGTCTTCACCGTCCTGCTGGTCCGTCCATGGTCCCTGAGCTTTGTCGCGATGGCATTCTGCGGCTTGGGGGCGGTCTTCCTTTTCCTGAAGAAAGGCGGGGATCTGGCCCCGTTTTTAGCGTCCTGCACGTTTCTCGTGGGCCTGCTTGGGGCGGTGCTGGTGGGAAATTATCCCTACTGGCTTCGATCGACCGTGGACCAGTCGCAGCACCTGACCGCGTTCAATACTGCCTCGGACGCGTACGGTCTGAAGGTGGCCCAATACTGGTTCGCAGCGGGGATGTTGCTGGCAGCAGGTTATTTTATCTACCTGTTCCGCTCGATCCGTGGCAAAGTGGACGCAGAAGGTCAACCAGCGTCGACGTATTCCCACTAAATCCCATCTCAGCGGAGTCTCGCGCTCACCTGTCGCTCCTTCGCAGGATTTTTCACCGCTGGAACGCGTTACGTTCGTGAGACTTCTCAAAAGACAGTTGTTCTTTTTTCCCTTTGCGCCTCCCCATCATCGCGTCTCTGCGATGCATTCTCTTTTCCGTTCGA
>CALLWY010000217.1 GCA_938015865.1 uncultured Planctomicrobium sp. | reverse complement strand
CAGATTTGCGGGGCGATCTACGACAAGATCACTCCGCAGGCCAAGCCAATCATCTTCCCGGGATCCAGCGCCGCCAATGACCCGCGACCGAATGGGACATGGAACTCAATGGAGATTGGATTCATGGCCGCACGCTATGATTCCGGAGGGGCTCTGAAAAAGAAAGCAACTGTCACCGTTAAGATCAATGGGAATGCGGTACTGACTCACGTCGGAATTCCGAATTTCCAGCCCACCGACAACAAAATTCCCGACAAATATCTCGCTGGCCCCAACAAGGGCCAATGGGTCTATGGTACGACAGGGATCGGTTGGACTCGGGACTCAGGGTACATCCTGTTGCAAGAGCACGACAACATGGTGCAGTTTCGTGACATCCGGATCAATCCCGACTGGCTGCCGATGGATTTGGGGGGATTTGACGCCGGTTGGCAGGCGAATCCGTAGAATGTTGATTCGAATGGTCGGCAATGCGATGAAATGGTTGAATGGGGAGGATGTGTGATGAAGATACGTTTTCGTTATTGCTTAGGGGCGCTGTTCGTCGCGGTCATGGTCGGGATCTGTTCGCATGTCGGTGCAGAGATTCGCCCCGAACTGTCTGATACTGACCGTGAGATCTTTAGCCAATGGAACGCATGGCCTCGGGGACAAAACAGTCTCTCCGATTCGGGAGTACCTCTGAAAATTGCGGTTGAGGATGCGACACCGGAATCGATGGATGCGCTCGTTGCCGCGTTCCCCCAACTTCAAAGTGTCACTCTCTGGACGATCAAAAATCCACGGGACATGCCAGAAATCGCCAAGAGCCTTGGGAAACTAAAAGATCTGACAAAGCTCGGCATACTCCCCTCTTCAGTGCTGAAGGATCTTGCAGCGATTCTGTCACAGACGCCTCGATTACAGGAATTAAGCCTCAATCTGTACGACAATATTCCCGCAGAGGGCCTTGAGGCACTTGGCAATCTGAAATCTGTCCGCCGTCTGTCGTTGTCAATGGACGAGTCACATGACTTCCTGAGCGGACAGGTCATATCGCAGTTCTCTTCCCTTGAGTATCTTCATATTGATGGTCAGGCGAGTGGTCACACGCTCCGAGCGATCGGGAAACAGCAATCGCTGAAGATACTCGGGCTTCAGTTGCATCACAGCTGCATCGCCGATGCCGATCTGGCAAATCTCTCCCGGCTTCACAACCTGGAGCAGCTCTACTTTGGAGGCCGTTGTCGTCCACCAAAGAAGACAGGAGAGCGCCCCGCTGAGACCATACCGCCCCAGCGTTTCCTGTCCTCGGAGGGGATGACGGACGAAGGACTGGCCCTGTTGAGCGGACTGACTCAGTTGAAGGAGCTTGGGCTTGGTGGTTCGAACGCCATTACCGATGAGGGCCTGTCGGCATTGCGGGACTTGAAACAACTGGAGAGGTTGAGCGTCACGTCCAAAAAACTGACCGGCTCGGGCTTGCGGCATCTGTCCGGGCTGACACAACTGAAATTTATCGGCCTTCTTCACTCCGGATTCGAGCCGCAGAATATTCACTATCTGACACAGTTTCCCGCACTCGAGCAGATCAATGTCGGAGGGACCCCCGTGGAGAGGAACGACGGCTGGAAGGAGCTGGCTCAACTCCGTGTCCTGAAGAATCTGAAGCAGATTGATATCGAACTCCCATTTTTCTACGAAGACGCTGCCGGTCGGCCCATCATGGGAACAGAGCGTCCCTATCACTGGCTCCAAGAACAGCTTCCCGGTGTAAACATCATGGGGACCGATTGAACACGGGTAGACTTCTTCTCCGCTTCATCGTGGAGTTGTTCCGCGGTATGCACATTCCTGCCCACTTATGACTTTTTGAAACACACAATGAATACGGATGTGTGCGATGTATTTCAGCAGGTTTATTGCATCAACCTGGATCGGCGGCCGGACCGATGGGAGGCGTTTCTGAATCGGGTGCCTGCTGACTGGCCATTTGGTCGTATCCAGCGGGTGAGTGCCATCGATGGGGCGAAGACGTCCTATCCAAACTGGTGGACTGCCGGCGGCGGTGCCTGGGGATGTTATCGCAGCCATTTAATGCTCATCGAAAATGCCCTCAACTCCGGAGTGCAAAGTCTCCTCATTCTTGAGGACGATGCGATGTTCGTCCCGGAGTTCTCCAAGCGGGCCATGGAATTCCTGACGTCAGTCCCCGACGATTGGGGAATGATTTACCTGGGAGGACAACATCTCAAGGTCAATAAAAATCCTCCGGTCCGCGTTGGTCCCGGCGTTTATCGTCCGTTCAATGTAAACCGTACCCACGGTTATGCTCTCAAAGGAGAAGGCATCGCGGCGGTCTACCGACATTTGACCAGCATCCGCTGGAAGAAACGGCATCATATTGACCATCACTTGGGGGAGTTTCATGAACGCCAATGTGTTCCCATCTACTGTCCGGAAGAGTGGCTGATTGGTCAGGCGGATGGGGAATCGGATATCAGTGGAAATACCGCGGATGAGCGGTTCTGGATCAGCGCCCGACATTGTGACGTCAGTGGCCATTCGTTCGTGGCGGTGCTGGGGCTGCACAGCAGCGGGTCGAGTTGTCTGGCGGGGGTATTGCACCATCTGGGCCTGCACCTGGGGAACGTGCTGACCGGGTATTACGGGAACGATCCCCGCAGCCGGAAATGCGGGTTCGAGGCGGTCGGCCTGCGGGATCTGTGCGAGAAGGCGATTCCGTTTCCTGCGTGTCGCCTCGCCGTGCCCAATGAGAAGGCCGACGCATCTCTCCGGCACTGGATCAATGAGAAGCGACGGGAGGCGGCGATGCGGAAGACGATTGCCGCTGGTAAATACCCGCAGCTGTGTAGGCTCGGCCCGCAGCTGCTGGAGATCTGCGGTAAGCAGCTGAAGGTGATCGTCTCCGAACGGCCCCTCGCCCAGAGCATCGAAAGCCTGCAGCGCCGCTGCCCCCGGCAGAACGCGGAACAGCTCAAAAAACATCAGCTCTGGCTGGAGGAAGGAAAGCAATGGCTGCTCAACCAGATTCCGGCCGAGAACCAGTTGACTGTCGCCTATGAAGACCTGCTGCGGTCGCCATCCACGGAAGCCAAACGGATCAGCGGGTTCCTGGGGATCGAACTGACAGAAGCTCGCATGCAGGCGATCCAGAACTGGGTCGATCCTGCCCAGCAACACGTCAAAGGAGAAGCGGTGTGTGCGACGAGGTGATAACGCAAGGTTGAAATTCGCAGCACGAAATCCAATACAAATATGGATGCCCGAGGACTCTCTCATGACCACGGATTTACAGGTGTCGCCACAGAATTGCCTGGACCGGGAGATGCCCTCCGGTTTGCCCAGAAAAGGGAACGATCTGGGGCTGGGGGCGGGGTTCGTCATTCTGTCCACCGGCGAACATCGCCGGCAGCTGCTGTGGAACTGTCTGGCGAGTCTCCGGCGAAACTATCCCGACGCCCCAGTCCATGTGGTCAGTGATACGCCGGTGGATGTTCCGTTCACACTGGTGCGGCCCTACCGCAGCTTTCGCAGCCGCCAGTACAAAACGCAGCTACTCAAATATTCTCCGTTCGAGACCACGGTGGTCATTGATGATGACGCCCTGGTCAACTTTCCGTTCGGGACTGCGGACGACTGGCTGGGAGAGTGCGACTTCGCGATGGTGCAGGACCATCGGATTCCGACGCTGGGAACCCTGAAATCGATCCCGGTCACCCGGCTGCATGTGAAGGGACTCAAGCAGTTCCTCGGCCCGCACAATGCCCACAAGCCCTACTTCAACAGCGGGGTGATGATCTTCCGGAACAGCCCCCGCATGCGGGAGTTTTTCGAGCAGTGGCATGCCGACTGGCTGACGCACCAGTGCATGGACCAGACGGCCCTCGTCACCGCCCTGGAAAAGACGAATCTGCCCGTCACTCCGCTTCCCGGTGCCCTGAACTTTCTCCCGCACCGGCACGGGCGGGGAATGGCCTTTGCCGACATGCCGGGCTACATCCTGCATTTCATCAAGGAGAAGCACCGCAATGCGGAACGCTACCTGCAGGAGATTGGCCTTCCAAAGGGGGAGCCGCATCGCCGGGC
>CALLWY010000216.1 GCA_938015865.1 uncultured Planctomicrobium sp. | reverse complement strand
AAAGGAGACACCGCTGGAGCCGTCCGCGAACTCCTGTCGTGTGCCGTCCGGGTAGGTGAGCACGAAGACGTCGTTGTCGTCATCGTGCTCGAACCGGCATTTCGTACCGAAACGTCCCACGCCCATTCCGGATTCCAGAAAGAACAACTGGGAACCCGGCCCGCGGTGAACGATGTACTGCAGTTCCGGCAATCCGCCGATCTGGACTTCGCTTTGCGTGACAAACGACCAACGAAAGACTGACCAGCCATATCCCTGGCCTGATTGGGATACGGCCTCCAGATTCGAATAGCTTCGGTACTGACTCCAGGGAGTCCCGAACCCGGACGATGACAGATCCGTGGCGGAGAGTACGATCCGGCCATTGCTGTACTGGATGGGATGGATACTTTTCAGAACCGGATTCGGCGATCCCATCAGGCCACCCGATGCACCTCCTTGCCCCGCCCCCTGTCCCGCGCCCATTCCATTGCCGTTGTCGCAGGTGTCACAATCTTTGGGATCTGGCTCATCACAGGCGGGGCTTTCTTCTTCCCCTGAAGATCCAGACGAGGACGAACTGCTGCTGGAGCCAAATCCTCCCGATGAAGAACCAGGCTGGCTACCGCTGGCACTGGACGGTGGCGGCGCTGCGGAACTCCCCGTGCTGGTGGAATGGGAAGAACTGGCTGGGGGAGTAATGCTGCCGGACGAAGAGGGACTGGAACTGCTCCGGGAATGAGAACTGGAGGCCGAACCGGAAAAACTGCTGCTGCCGGAAGAACGGGAACCTGGACTGTGAGAGCTGCTCACCCCGGATGAAAAACTGGAGCCCGACGAGGCGGGAACACTGCCGGAGGACGACGTCGAGTCCCCGCGTGAACCGGAGCTGGAGACGTCCGGGGGTTGACTGGAGGCCGACGAGGGGGCTCCCGACTGGCTGCCGGAGCCTTGCGAACTGGCCGAGCTGTCTGGTGGCGGAGCCACGCTGCCCGATGTGGAATGGCTTGAGCTTGCGTGCGAACCGGATCCCGTCGAACCGCTGCTGGCAGACGAATCCGACCCGGGATGACCAGAGCCACTGCCAGAGGCGGAACTGCAGTCGGGAGGGGGCGGCGGGCCTTCGCTGGAGGAGTCCGAGCCGGATGCCGACCCGGAACTGGGAACCTCCGGGGATTGGCTGGAAGCCGACGAGGGAGGCTCCGGAGGGGGGCCGCCGCTAAAACTCGAGCTTCCCGGCGGGCCGGGGGGAAACCAGCTGGAGGACCAGTCTTCCCACTCCTCAGGACGTGCATTGCCCGTCATCCATCTCTCCCTGAGTTGGAAATCTCCTAAGATGAAACACGGAAACCCGACCGGGCAGGACGTCTGAAACCATAAGGGAAATCCCCGAACCGACACAGCCGAAGCCATGTGGAGAAAATTTCATGATTGATCAGCCCCCTTCGGTCCAATTGAGGTGAACCAAGGAAAGTTCATTGTGGTTCTGCACTTCTAAATGAAATTGGTGGTAGAAAAGTGTGCACGCTGATCTGCACGTCAAACTGGTGTACACGAAGCTGTCGTCCTAACGACACGTTGTCAGGTTTAATGGTGGTAGGTCGGCTTGAAAGTTGTTGCCGCCTGCTCAGGAAACGGTGGGCGGATTGGTTCAACCAGCCTTTCGCTGAAACCCCTTCACGAGTCCGCCGACAAACGATTTCACTTCGATCTCGTCGAGTCTCAGCGTCTCGACTTCTTCCGGCTCCTCGCCCAGCGGAGGCAGGTGCCCGCGGCACATGTGACTTCGGTGCTGGTTGTAGTACTCGGTGAACTCAGCAACGAGGTGGTCCAAGTGCCTGCGACCGAAAACAATGAACTTGGCGAGGCACTCATTTTTGATCGTGCCAATGATTTTTTCACAGCGTCCGTTCAAATTGGGACTTCGTTTCGGGAGCTTGTTGGTTTTCAGTCCATGGGCCTTCAGCGTGTCGCTGAACTCTCTGCTGAACTTGGTGTCCCGGTCGTGCATGACAATCTCTGGCTTGTGCTCCCGTCCGGCGGTTTCATCTATGAACTTCCGGGCCTGCTCACTCACCCAGGTCGAGGTTGGGTGTTCGGTCGAAGTCGAGACGATGACCTCCCGCGAAGTCATGCACAGCCAGACCAGCACATACATGTCTTTCAGGCCACGTTTGGTCACGGTTTTCACAGAGAAGAAATCACAGGCCCAGAGTGTTTCTTTGTGCCACTCGAGGAAGTTGGCCCAAGTGTCCGAGGTCCGATTCGGTCTTGGTTGAATCCCCTCCTCCTTCAAAATGTTGCGGACAGTCTGCCGGCTGATCTTCTTGATACCAAGCTTCCTCAATTCTCCCAGGATCCGAGTCAAAACGAACGCAGACTGCACCTCAGTGCAATCGGGATGACAACCCGATCTGTCCTGAACATCTGCCCGAAGGTAGAGTGAGTACGGCGGCGTTGCTCAGACTGGCACGGTGGTGTCAGGAACGTCGTTCTGTTGAACAAGGAGGTGAGTCATGTCCCGTCCCGGTGCTGTTCCCCCCCATCCCGAGTTCCGTTAAGCAGCTCGCTCCCACCGCTGCCGAGTCCGGTGTTTCAGCCGGATCAGTTGTGGCAACTGCTGCCTGCCCGGCATCGCCAGATCATTGCAGTGACGCTGGCGGAGATGATCGCCCGGCAGATCGAGGCTCTGCCCTCCTCTCTTCTCAGCAGGGAGGAGAGCAATGAGTAAGAACACGAATGTGTTGGCGAAAAGCACCGCCAAGTCGCAGTTGATCCTGGGACGTGAACCAGTCTCTCTGATCTCCACCAAGCTCCAGCCCTGGCACTGGGAGCGGCAGGCGATCGTCTATGTGCGGCAGTCGAGTCCGCAGCAGGTGCTGGAGAATCGGGAGTCCACCGCCCGACAGTATGCTCTGGTCGATCGAGCGGTGGCACTGGGCTGGTCACGCAGTTGTGTCGAAGTGATTGATGAAGACCAGGGGATGAGCGGTCGCAGCATTGAAGGTCGACTCGGCTTTCAACGATTGCTGGCCGAGGTGAGCCTGGACCATGTCGGACTGGTTCTCGGTCTGGAGATGAGTCGGCTGGCCCGGTCGTGCAAGGACTGGCATCAG
>CALLWY010000215.1 GCA_938015865.1 uncultured Planctomicrobium sp. | reverse complement strand
GCGGGACGTTGGACTCTCCGCCCGCGACGAACAATTGTTTTCGTATTAACTCAGCTGAAGTGGACTATTTCTGCGACAGCTCGTGCAACTCCCGGAAGGCGGCTCGGACTACGTCGGGCTGATAATTGGCAATCTTCGGCAATGTCCGGTCGAGATCAACTTCCACTTTGGGACGGGGGCGACGCTCTCCCGGAAACGCCTGTGTCCCCGAGGCATCTCCTTCGCGGAGATCCAGTACGAGCGAATCGGACAGACGCTTCAGGATCTCTTCTGCTGGAGTCAGATTCTTCTTCACCATCCAGCCCGGCTCGAGGACCAGTTTCTTCGGAGCCTCTTCAGCCAGCAGGTCTGCCGGCGTCAGTTCCTTCTCCTCTTCCTTCTGGACCTTCGACGCTGACTCAATCTCTTCATAAATGGCAGCATAAGCCCAGATCAGCTGGCGGGCGGCATCGTAATCCAGC
Organism: uncultured Planctomicrobium sp.; assembly: GCA_938015865.1. Lineage (GTDB taxonomy): Bacteria > Planctomycetota > Planctomycetia > Planctomycetales > Planctomycetaceae > Planctomicrobium. Next base: position 14,036 of record CALLWY010000215.1, on the reverse strand, counting down.
GGCTTCTCGGAACCGGCCTTGGCAATCAATTGCAGAATCTGACGCCCCTGCTCAACGGTGATCGGCTTCTTGGCCAATTCCTTTGCCCAGGTGTCTGTCAGCGTTTCGAACTGCCGAGAGGCCCCCAGCAGCGCGCGCGTATCCCCAAAGGGACGAGCCACAACAGCCGCATCGAGGTTTCGTTTTGCTGACTCATACTCCTGAGACACATTCAGGAATTCGGCGGCGACTTCTGCCAAAGCAGCGGGCCATTCATGTAACAAGGGGCGTCCGGGAGTCCCGGTTCGTGCCCGAGTCTGTCGCCATCCATCCCGTTCGAGATCGTGATGACATGCATAGCATGCAAAATCCGCCAGCTCAGGCCAGGCTGGCTTTTCGAGTTGGCTTGACGGAGTTTTGGCTTGTGAATCAATCAGATCAGCGGTCAGCCGGGCTGCTTCCGAGGCTGAGACCAAAGCTGCCACGAGCGATGTCCGCGTTACTGTTAATTCGCTTCCATCGCAATATCCCGGCTGCGCTTTACAGAACGACTCACGGACGGAAGCCGGTTTCTCCGACAGATAGCGCCAGTGGCGTGGCTCCTGAGCAATAAATCCTGCCAGCTCGAAGCTGGGAAGCGGAGGATGCCCAGCAGCATACATGTCATGCGTAATAATTTTCCCCTGCTCCACATTTCCAAGGTGGCAGGAGAGGCAGATCTTCGCCTGCGTCACGCTTGATCGAACATTCCAGTAGCCGTAGTTCTCAAACTTGAACTTCGGGTCCCAGGTTCTCCAGGCAACATTCTTTTCCGCTTCGTCACCGGACGCATCGTCGGACTCAAGATCTTCATTTTCAGAATTCGAGTAGTGAGCTGTTCCCCAACCCGGTTTGCCTTTCCCCCCAGATCCGGAGGGGCCGTGACATGCTTCGCAGGAGACGCCGAGATTGAACTTGCGGTCTTTGGTGGTGTCGGTGCTGATCAGTGCAAGGAGCTTGTCATGCCCTTCAAATGCGAGTTGATCGACAGGAACGGCGCTATGACACGCCAGGCAACGGGCATCCCGATGGACAAGGGACTCCCCCGTCTGAGGGTCGACGATTCCCATCAGTCTCGCAATGCGTTTGGACTGGTCGTTCAACAGGACCGAGTAGGCCTGATAGTGCTTTCGATCCTGATTCGCCCAGATCCGAAGCTCAGACAGCAGAACCCAGCCATCGTCATCAAAGCCGGGCGGCAACAGGTCGTCATCGGCAGCAACCCCATCCGCCTTGTTGTGGCATCGGTAGCAGGAATTCACCACACCGACCACTTTGCGCGGGCCGCTGGCAGGATGTCCCCATTCATTCTGAGCCGCATTGGTCGCAACTTGATTGGGGGGAGAGGCTGGCAAGTCCGATTCTGGCTGGGCAGACAAGTTGCTCGCCCAGAGGACTCCAATCAGGCCCAATTTCAGAGATCTGCTCAACGCGTGCATCGAAAACTGCCCCTGCCTCGGTTGGCGACCGTTATGGAAAATGGAATCACTCTCTGGCCCGGCTCCTGTGAATCCCTCTTCTGAACAGGTCCCGTGCATGTCTGCAGCGTGAAGGATCACTCCGTATTGAGATTCAGAATGTCCTGTTGGTCAGATTCAAGAATTCCACCTGTTACCCGTCGCCGGTTGATTCCCGTTAAAAGTTGATTCCAGTTGAACGCTCTGTTTCAGTCGAACCATACGGAACGTTGTATCACTCCGAGCACTGCGACATTCGACAGATCATCAGCAATTGTCCGCCTCACTCTTCGTGAAATGGCAGGCCCAATTCGTGATGATTACCTGTCAGGTTTCCGGTGAAATCATCGCACTTCCGGAGGAATGATCAATGCCGAAGGTGTCCCTGTGACTTCCGACTGATATCTCATGAAGAGTTCGTTCAAGTTCGCCTTCGCATTCCGGTCGAAACCACGAGGACTATCATAAATCACATCCGGGCGGATGGGTGACGCTTTCCGGAAGGAAAGCTGAGACCGGATTTCCTGAAGGAGCGCCCTCAGATTGGGATCGGTAATCTGGGACTCTCCCTGAGTTTCACTGACTCCCAGCTGGAGGGCCGCAATGGCCAGATAGAACTGGGTACTGGTGTCCCATCCCTGGAACGCGAACTGCTGGTGTGATTTCAGGAGCGAATCTCTCAGCTGCGTCACATCGCGGTCAATGAAATAGTGTGCAGGCCGTTTGGACAGTTCCAAGTCCAGACGCTGACGTTGAGAGGTTGTTAATTTCAGAACCTGTTCCCGGTCCTCCGAGAAACTTCTCAAGAGCTTATTGAGTTGTTCGCTGTCGGCCTGATATGCGGACGCATCCTGACTCAGTACAACTTGCGGTGCTGTCTGAAGAAGTCCAAGATTCCACGTCCCCCACCGCAACTTTCCTGCCGATCCTGCACTCCCAGCTCCAGCCTGAAGGTTGCTCGCATTCAGATCCTGATGGCAGGCGAAGCAGTCATACTGGGACAGTTCCGGCCAGGCACGATTCGGATTAGCCGCGGCGTGCGCCAGAAGTTCGAGTTCCCGATCAGCACAAACCAACTGCCCCAAAAGCCATGCTGTTGCCTCAAAGGAGGCTCTGGACGATCCGGTTTCTGCCTGGAGTCGCTTTCGGTCGACCGACCGTTTCCAGTGCGCTGGCAAGACATCCTGATCACCAGAGAACTCAAAAAGAAGTCTGGGATGCCCCGCAGCAATGAGGTCATGATCGACCTGTCCACGGACGGAACCGACGTGGCAGTCCGCACACAGGTTGGCTCGGACCGTCAGTGACTTGGTGACGACATATCCTGCCTCTTTCTTCCGGGAGGCAGGCCAGATCGCGGGATTTTTCCAGTTCAGACTTCGATGTGGGACCAGCCAGTCCTGTGCGGGGCCGTGGCAGGATTCACAACTCACCCCTTCGCTGACGAGTGTCTTGATGCGAGGGTCGTTCTGCATGTCCATCGCCCCGGGGGCATGACAGACAAGACAGGTATTCGACTTCCAGGCTGGTTCAGAGAGTTTGAGTCGCTCTGCAATCGCCTGCGACTTTTCATTGAACAGAACCGCCCCAGCACGGGTGTGCGGATCATTCTGCTGGAAAATCACATAGGCAGATTGAAGCAGATCTCCCCCGCCTGGATTCCCGTGACAGCTGCTTGATGCACAGGACTGGACTCCAAGATAGGGGGTTTCCTTAAGCGAGGAGACCGGGACCTGATCAGTGTCCGGTACAGGTAAGGGAGGAACTCCTCCGGGGAGAGCCCTCGGGGGAGAAAGTGTCGGAACAGGCTCGGAGAGTCCCTGAGCAGCAATTCGGTCTGACGCATGGAGATTCGCCGACGCGATCGGAATCGTCACCGCGAGGCTGACGAGCCGACAGAGGAGCAATCTCAGGTCAATGCGGCAGAAGGTCATGTCGAAGAATGCTCTGAATGCTGAGCCGGCTTCTTCGCACCCGAAATGAGCAGACAGAAATGCAGGCCCATCTCACACATCGGAATTCAGCGATGGACATCCCCGAGCAAAGGCGGCTCCCGGTGCAAATTGCCGATAGTCCTTCGTATTATTCTCCTATCGTACCGGTTACGGTGTCTGTTCCGTTAACACAAAATGCGAAATTCAGCGATCCGGGACCGACTTCAGCCAGTGAATCGGACCGGGCAGGGTCGGCGATTCTCGACAAACTCTCCCGAACAGAGACGGACTCACCCGAACAGCGGCGGAAAAGAGCGACGTCCCATCCCGTTTCTGCAGACTCGCGGGCCAGTCGAGAAATGGGAAGACCGACGGAGGACGATCCCCCGGTCGTTTTCATCGTTGACAAAGCACCTGTTAGAATGGGACAGTCCGGACCTGATGCCTGCTCCTATGCGCTCCAGAACTCGCAGGCGAACTGTTTTTACTTGCAATTCGGAATCCGTTCATGACTCCGCGGGAAGTGCTGGCGCTGTGTCGACAGAATGAAATCCAGGCAATCGATCTCCGATTCATGGATTTTCCTGGTATCCAGAAGCATTTTACGATCCCTTCAGCGGTCCTGACGGAGAAGAGTTTTGAAGAGGGTTTGACCTTTGATGGGTCCTCAATTCGCGGCTGGCAGGCGATCAACGAAAGCGACATGCTCGTTCTGCCTCAGAGCGAAACCGCCATGGTTGACCCCTTTATGAAGTCAACTCTGGCGATGACCTGCAACGTGCAGGACCCGATTACCCGAAAAGACTACGCACGCGATCCTCGCAACGTCGCCCGGAAGGCCGAAGCCTACATGCGCTCGACCGGAATTGCAGACTGCGCCAACTTTGGTCTTGAGCCTGAGTTTTTCGTCTTTGATTCCGTCCGTTACGACGTCAATGAGCATGAAGCGTACTATCACCTCGACAGCGTCGAAGGAGAATGGAATCGGGGGGTCCTGAATCCGGGCCGAGGAGGATCGACGAGAATCCGTCGTCGTGAAGGGTACTTCTCCATGCCTCCAGCCGACACGCTTCAGGACCTGCGCACTGAGATCATGCTCACCTGCATGGAGTGCGGAATTGACATTGAAGGGCAGCACCACGAAGTCGCCACTGCGGGTCAATGCGAAGTGGATCTCCGGTTTGCTCCGATGCTGAAGGCGGCCGACTCCTTCCTTCTGTTCAAGTACATCGTGAAAAATGTGGCTGCCCGGCATGGCAAGACGGCGACATTTATGCCCAAACCTCTCTGGAATGAGAACGGTTCCGGGCTGCACATGCACTTTTCATTATGGAAACAGGGGCAAACACTGTTTGCGGGATCGGGTTACGGCGGCCTGAGCGATCTGGCCATGCATGCCTTGGGAGGCATTCTGAAACACACACCGGCACTTGCAGCGTTCTGCTGTCCGACGACAAACAGTTATAAACGTGTCGTCCCGGGATTCGACGCTCCCGTGAATCTCACCTACAGCTTCCGCAACCGGTCGGCAGCAGTTCGCATCCCGGTTCATGCCTCCTCGGTTGACACCAAGCGATTTGAGTATCGATTCCCTGATCCAACCTGCAATCCGTATCTGGCAATGTCCGCAGTCCTGATGGCTGCCATTGATGGCATTCAGAACCGGATCGACCCGGGTCCTCCGCTGGACAAGGACATCTATGACCTGACTCCGGAAGAACTTTCCGAGTACCCCAAGGTTCCGGAATCACTGGAAGAGGCACTGCAGGCGCTTCGGGAAGACAACGAATTTCTTCTGCGTGGAGATGTCTTTACCGAAGATGTGATCGATACCTGGATCTGGTTCAAGGAATCCCAGGAAGTCAGTGCACTGCGTCAGCGCCCACATCCGTGGGAATTCGCCATGTATTTTGATAACTGACCTTGGGCACGTCTTCTGTGAATGATCCCGGGAATTTCAGGTTCATCGGGCGACAGAGTTGACCTGCGTGGCCGAAGTCGATGCAATTCCACGACAGAGAGTTCCATTCCACTCACAGGAGGCCAAGATGAAGTGGTTCGCCGCCGGAGGACTTGCATTAGTCCTTTTCGCCAGCGTGGTCGTTGCTGACGATCCCAAAGTGACACTGGTTCCAGAGAAGGAAAGCGTCAAAGTCCTGATCGGTGACGACGTCTTCACCGTCCTGAAGTACGGGAAAGAGCGGCGCAAGCCCTTCTTTCTTCCTGTCACAGGCCCGGGAGGATGGGAGCTGCTGAAAGCGGCCGTCGCTGAAGGTCAACCGGGGAGCCTGAGCCGAAAGGTGGTCATCGCCAGTGAAACCGCTCCCCTGACCGGGACTCAGAGTAACGATGAAAAGATGCTCCGTTACGGAGACATTGTTGAAATTACGGAGATCAAGGGGAACAAGCTGAAGGTTGGTGATGGCGATGGCTGGATTCAGCGGTCCGATGTCGCCCCGCTAGCGGCAACAGTCATTCGCCCGTTAAACGAAGATCCGGCGATCAAAAAAGACCTGATTTCTGACGACAAGTACGATCACCCCCACCACAAGGGAATCTGGTTCTCTGTCGATGAGATCAATCGGTCACGACACTGGATGGAGCGGGATCTGGTTCAAAACCAGCAGGTTGAGCTGGAAGGTTCAGGAACCGATTCTGCCAGGCTGAAGCTCGTCAACAACTGGCTCGACGAAAAAGGCCAGCTTGTCCTGATCGAAAAATCGACCGTCACTTTTCATCCGAATCGCCTGATCGAGTACGACGCAGAGTTAATCGCAGCAGTCGACGACCTTCATATTGGTGACACGAAAGAAGGGATGTTCGCCATCCGGGTTCCCGCCAGCATGAAAGAAAAAGGAGGCGGCGGGATCGTGACCAACTCGGACGGCCTCAAGACAACAAAGGAGTGCTGGGGCAAGACTGCTGACTGGGTGAATTACGATGGTCCAATCGAAGGACACATGTTCGGTGTCACCATCATGGATGCCCCTCAGAATCCCTGGCGGTCCCGTTATCATGTTCGCGATTACGGCCTGTTCTCCGTTAATCCTTTTGGAGCCGGTGCCTACACCGGTGGCAGTGAGGACAAACAGCCTCCCCACGATCGGACACTGAAGAAAGGGGAATCTCTCCGCTTCAAGTATGGTGCGTGGATTCACGGTCCCAACGTCACCCCTGAACAGATCAACGAGATCTACAAGAAACTCTAGTTAGAAGCTGGATGCGTCCATGGGTCCGGGCAGACTTCGGTCTCACCGGACCGATTGATGCCCCTGCCCCTGCTCTTCATGGCCAAGCGATACATTGTCCGATACGGCTCAACTCGCCAGATAGCAGAATTCTCTGCGAGATCGGGCGAGGAGTACCAACGTTCCGCACAAGTCATTGTGCGCAGTCCGCGCGGAACCGAGTGGGGGGAGGTTCTGTGCGAAGCCACTGAACGGACCCGCGCCTATCTGGGCAAAGTCGATTCCTCAGGACGTTTGCTTCGGGTAGCGACTCCAGAGGATGAACGTCAGCGCGACCGCATCTGGAAAAAAGAGCAGGAGATCTTTCAGAGCTGCCAGAGAATCGTTGCCAGCCAATCGCTCGCCATGCAGATTGTCGATGTCGAGCACCTTTTCGGCGGGGAGAAACTCATCGTTTATTACCTCTCGGAGGTTCGGATCGATTTTCGTGAGCTGGTCAAAGTTCTTGCCAAGGAGTTGCAGCTCCGCATCGAAATGCGGCAAATCGGAATTCGAGACGAAGCCAAGCTCCTGGCAGACTACGGCGACTGCGGGAAGCCCGTTTGCTGTAACACCCACCTCACCGAGATGCCCCCCGTCTCGATGAAAATGGCGAAACTTCAAAAGGCGTCGCTCGACCCGAACAAGATCTCCGGTCGATGCGGACGGCTAAAGTGCTGTCTCCGCTACGAATATGACACCTATGAGGAATATCAGCGCGAATTGCCGAAAGTGGGGAAAATGGTCCTCACCCGACAGGGGCAGGGAAAAGTTCTGGCACAGGAAATTCTTGCAAAGAAAATTCTGGTCGGATTTGAAGATAATCGCAGACTGATGATTGACCTCAGTGATGTAATCACCGTCGTTGGTGGAAAGGAGCAAAAGACTGCGGATTAAGGTGCTGATGTCACGAATTCGCAGAATGGCAGTGGAGAGAGCTTTTCCTTTTCCGTAATTGGAGTCTATGATTTTGGAGGGCATTAGATGCAATCCGATTTACAGAGTGGCCGTTGAACCAAATTTCACGAAAATGCGTCCTCTCTAAAGCGGAATGGCACAAAAGGTGTACAGAGTATCCTGCCTCAAACACCAAATCATTCATCCCTCCCGGACCTCAGGATTCAACATCACTCCGCAGGGCCGTAACCTGTTGACATTAAATCAATTCCGTTCGACCCAGCGACGACTGACATTCCTCCCTCGGACAGGAGGAGCAATAAAATGAGCGCGATTGGCCACAGCACACCCCTGCGACACAAGTATCATCACGATGCATATCGGTTCGTTTTTGAAGCCCTGCACCACACCCAGCAGAAGCTGAAACGCCCGATGGCGACAGATGGGGACGACGAGCGAGCGCATATCACAGGCTCAGAACTGTTGTATGGCATCCGGGATCTGGCTCTGGAGCGCTACGGGCTGCTTGCCAAGAATGTCTTCAATCACTGGGGAGTCAAAAGCACCAGTGACTTTGGTCGAATCGTCTTCGAACTGATCGAACGCGGAGAAATGCGGAAGACTGAGCGGGATCAACTCAGCGACTTCTTCGATGTCTATGACTTCGAAGATGAGCTGGTCCAGAACTATAAGATCGAGATCCCCAAGTCCAAATAATCCGTCCTCCTTTCCGGTCTATCAGGGAGACTGGCTTCCATGTCCGCAAGGAGCATCGTCATATAGTCGTTGCTTCGGGCTGACCAAAGCCGATCTCATCAGAAATGTTCTGCAGGGTGATTCTCTGATTTCTGATGGAAATATGCCCACCCTGAGACTCATGCCCGCATCCTGACAGAGAGCACGATGACCGAAGAAACAGTCCAAGGTGCTGCTCGTCCGCTTCCCACGGGACCATTCTGGATTGCCGTCGGAATCGCATGTGGATGGATTGCCCTGTTAGCACTACTTGCCTGGCGCTATTCCAATCCCGTCACCCTGAATATCGAACAGATTCTTTCTTCGGATCGGGTACTGATTGGCCGAGTCGTTCCTTCTTCCAAAGACTCTGCTGCAAAATCCGGTTCCCGCCTTGTGATTGAACCGGTGCAAGACGTTCCAGAGAGCAAATCCGACTGGCCGGTCGAGGATGGCCAGCCGGTCACCATCAGCAACCTGGACGAAACTCCCGCCCGACCGTCTCGCGCCTATCTCTTTCCGGTCATTGAAGATCCTGAACAGAGCGGGTCGTTTCAAGTTCTCTCAGCCGATCTGGTTGATGGTTCCCTGCTCATTTACCCGCTGAGCGACGAATCCATCCATCAACTTCAGGCAATCAAGGGTTTGCGTTCCGGGCAAGTTGTTCCGCGGCCCAAACGCCAAGCCATTCCCGATTAATCTTCACATTGTGCCGGGTATCGACCGGCAGACTGGGATGAATGAGGACGGTCCGAATGCGTTCCGTCAGAGGATTGGCTGCTCCAAGTTCAAGTAGCTCGCGAATCAGGTTTTCCCGTTCTTCTTCCGTTCCTGGAAATTTCCCCTCTTCCGGTTCTGCCACAATTACAGGACGCTGATCCGGCTTTTCGCCGACTCCGACAAGAGCGCTTCGATAAATCTTTGGATGCTGATTGAAAATTGCCTCACAGCAGACGGAGAACATCCGCTCTCCCCCCGCCTCCACGATGTGTGCCTTCCGACCGCAAAACCAGAGGTCCCCCTCAGCGGAGAGATACCCAACATCTCCGATCCGATGCCAGAATCGATCCCCATCCGGGATCTTGGCCAGCGAGGTTGCTTCGGGGCGGAGATAATACTCCCGAGTGACTGATGGCCCCTGCACAATGATTTCCCCGATCTCACCGGGGGGAAGTTCCGGGACATCACTTAACTCGTTAATGGGACCGTCGGTGATCGGAATAATTTTGACGGAAACTCCGGGGAACGGTCTTCCAACGCAGGTCCCCTTCCCTTGTCTGGTCAATGGGGCAGTTCGCTCCAAAACATCCCGTCCAGCAATCGACGAGACCGGGAGGCTTTCGGTGGCTCCATAGGGGGTATGCAGATCGGCCCCCGGTCCTGTCAGAATCAATTGCATTCGTTCAAGGAGATCGACAGGCACCGGGCCGCCTGCAGAGAGAGCCCGCTTCACCCCGGGCAGTTCAATTTTGTTCTCCACGCAGTATCGGCTGACGCGGTTCCAGAATGCCGGAGAACCGAACGCCTGAGTCACCTTCTGGTCACGGATTGCCCCCACGATTTTCACCGGATCGACCCTGGCCGGTTTTGTTGGATCCATATCCGGGATGACGGTCGTCACTCCCATCGCTGCATTGAACAAACCGAACAGGGGAAACCCAGGGAGATCGATCTCCCCCGGCTCAATCCCATAAAAGTCCTGAATCAGATCGACCTGAGCATCGAACATGCCATGTTCATAATGAACCCCCTTCGGGGCCCCGGTACTTCCGCTGGTAAAGATCACCGCAGCGGACTGACGGGAAGTTGTGGGGGGAAGTGCTGCGTGATCGAGGGTTGCCCGGGAGAGTGCCCGGTAGGTCGTCAACGTTCCGGGAACTCGCGGGCCAACACAAACGTTGAACATCGCATTCGGGAACGCCTTCCGCGAAAACAACCGAATGACATGGACCATCGGGATTGCGACAAAGCCGTCTGGCTGCACCTCTTCAAGACAGCGAAAGATATTTTTTCGTCCCATTCCGGGATCGATCAGAACCGCAACTGCCCCCGCCTTCAGCAGGGCAAATGTCAGCGAGATGAACTCTTTTCCGAACGGAACGAAAAGAACCAGTCTCATGCCGGGCTTCAACCCATGCTGAATGAGACCGCAGGCGATCCGGGTGGACTCCTCATCCAGCTCCCGGAAGGTCATCTCGCGATAACGTCGCGGAGGCCCGGACCGGGATTTAACGGGGACGACGACGGCCCGTCGATCCGGGTATTCCCTCGCCATTCGGGTGAGACGATCAGCGATGTTTCCAGTTGCAGTTTCAAATGAGGCAGAGGCGGTCATGACAGCATTAGAGCAAACCCGGGCACATCGTGCAGGTGACCGCCGGTCTCCCCGGTGAAAGGAATTTCAAAGCGATGACTCCTGATTCCAGAGAGCCATTCGCCCGACCAGCAACGCCCCACTCTCCCCGTTCGGAGAACCAGCTGATCGCCCCCAGTGAGGAGGAATCGAAATGAGTGAGAGACAGCTGATCGCACAGGGAACAATCTCGCTGATCCGTCCCCTTCCCTACGGGGTCATGCTCAGCTGGCATCCGATCGGCCTGGTGCTGCCATAGACTCATTCAGGCTGTGGGGAGGTCAGGTTCGGAGCTTCTTCGGAGTGTTTCAGCTCGCGAGAAACCGGCTCAATGGGAACCTCTTCCCGATAGACCGCCTGATCAATCGGCTCGAATGAAGAGGTTTTCTTCATCGAGGGGAGTGGCAGTGTTCCCCCCACTGGCTGGATACGGCCAGTCTTCTTGTTCGCCGGTCCCAATTGTCCGGCGGCAATCATCTGCCGGAGCGTCCCCAGAAGGGCAAACTGCTGGTCGGGGACAGAGTTTGATGTCAGAGTGACGTCATGCACCACCAGCCGATCCCCTTCCCGGACCAGCTGAATATGGGCTTCAATGTCCCCATCACTGGTGCGGACGTGTGCGGCATCATCCGCAATCTGAATCGACACCACCTCACTGAGCATCGGTCGAACCATCTGGCGGGTCAATGGCGGAACTTCCGCGACTTGTCTCCAGACAATTCGGTCCAGCCCGTCTGCGGAATGACGGATCAGACCGTCAAGATCTCCCATATTCAGTGCCGTTGTGAAGGCATGAATTGTCAGCAGGCATTCGAGATTCTTTTTCAGCGATGTCGGACGATCGAGCGCCGGCATCTGGACATCATCAACCACCATCCATCCATTGGCGAGTGTCAGGACCATGGTCAACGGAGTCCCCGCCTGAACCAGAGTCACTTCGGATGTGTCGCCACGGAAAGTCGTGGAAATTACCTCCGTCTCTCCTTCGGTCAACGCGGGATCCGGCATGATGGCGAAGTGAGACGACTCCGGACGGCTCCAGACCCGCCGATTGAAATCAGATGAGGAAATTTCCTTCAACCGGGCAACGTCCCGTTTGATCAAAGCATCCAGATAGGCATCGGCAATGGCCCGGGTGAGGAAGAGGGACGAGAGCCGCTTCACATCTTTTGAGCCGTTTTCATAAATGGTCACCTCGTCGACGAGGAGCTGGGAGGTTTTCCCTCCGTTCTCGTTCAGATCCACTTCTTCGTCCCGAAGTGTGATCATGTACGTCTGCTTCTCCTTCGTAATCAGCAGCTCCACCCGCTTGATGACGTTGGTGCCGTCCGTGTACTGCCGGGCTTCATAGTTGGTCTCCAGCAGTTCCGGAGCCGGAAGAGGAACTTCCTTCAGGTCAGCACCAATCAGGCATTGCTTCGACAGGTGCTTCGTCGTCAGTTTGGCCAGTGCCTCGCGATTTTCCTCATGATAAGCGGTCAGGAATTTCGCTGTCTGATCGAGACTGGAGACCATCTTCATCAGGCTGCGAATTCCCGTCGACTCCTTTGACTTCGGTTCCACCGCCAGATCATGCAGCAGCCACCGGTCCGACTCGCGAACGAGTTCAAGGTACATGCTGCCGTTGGGATGCGGCAGGACAACGACCGCCGTATTTCCATTGAGTCGGGCATCCGGTTTGAACGTCTGCTGACGCCCCGGTCCGGCAATTTCGTTGAATAACTGCTCCAGCCAGACAGGTGGGAGGGGGCGGAGATGCCCTTGCAGCTTCTCATCACAGAAAGAAAGTTGCTCTTCACGATTGCTGCCGCGCCAGCTGATCAGCAGTTCACGGCAGGTTAACAGCAAGTCCATCTGCTCCGTGACAGACCGCTCAACAATGTTCCCTTTTCCTGAATCCTGGATCATGATGACGTCGTCGACGACCCATCGTGCTTTACTTCGATCCTTGGCCAGGATGTATTCAATTTCCCGCTTGTTGTCCTTCTCCCCGACCTTGACCCTGGCTCTCCGACGGCCGTCTTCGAGCTCCTCGACGGAGACGATTTCCACCTTCCCGACAGGGACTTTCAGCATGGAAAGCCCCTTGGCTGCATCTTCCTGACGCAGCGCCTTTTCCTCAAAGTAGCTGGATGTACTTTGCTTGAGCTTTTCGAGGTCCTGTTCCTGCATGCTGACCGCGAACCGTTCAATCGCATGTTTGGTGAACAGTCCGGTGCATCCGGAGGTCATGGCCCCCCCCACGGCAAGTGCAACAATCCACGAGGAACGGAAACGCATGTTCAATCCAAAACATCAGTGACGGGTCGGCACAGCACGGGAATGCTGGAGATGTCCGACCGTAGGAAGACAGGGAATTCCGATACGATCATCGGTGATGAGACGGGCTTCTCTCAAAGACTCGCCATCCCGTCAAGATTCTTCAAATTGCAGTTTTGTGAGGAATTTTGCTGGAGAAAGCCCAATTCGATCTCACTCGACCCCAGTTTTTTCGGGGCCAATCGGCAAAACCCGTCTTTACACAATTCCCGCGATCCTTATACTCCCCGCGCCATCGGATCGGCACCTTCTGCCGAACCGGGTCAGTTTTTCCCCTGACACATGCATTTCGTGCCGGTCAGGGTTTCAGAATCGGACGTACGTCTAACGTGCAGCTTCCGATATCAATTTGTACATCCTTGAAGCCGACATGAAGCCGGTTTCTTCCGCCAAGACCGAGGTAGGCCATGCGACGAACGCTCGCCTGTCGGAGAAATCTCCCATTGGGGCTGTTCTCACTGTACTGCGCAGCAGCTATCCCCGGCTGTTACCACATGTATTCACAGCCCTATGGCTATTCCGGTGCCCCCGTCGGGACTCCTTATCCCGGAACGATTGATTACGGAACACCGATCCAAACGCTGACGCCGGGTCAGCCCTACACTCCCGGTCAACCGATTGCTCCGGGAACATACCAGCCCGTCCAACCGGGTGGCGGATATCCGACATACCAGAACGGAACGCTACAACCTGTTCCGGACAACAACAATAGTGCTCCCCAATACAACCCGAACCCGGGAACGACACCCAACCCGAACCCGCAGACACCAAATCCTTATTTCCCTAATACATCGATCACGCCAGCTCCCTCCGCAGGAATGGCATCCATCCCCCCGGTGTCTCCATTGGAGCCGGCTCCGCTTCACCCTCCGACCGCGAGCCTTCGGGAAATTCGAACACAGTCCGGAACTTATGAACCTCGCATGAATGGTGTCACGCCGGTCAGTGCGGAGCTGGCGGCCCCTGCTCCAGCGACCGCATTAATGCCCCCCACCGGGGCTCCTCCGGCCCAGCTGGAATTCGCTCCTCCGGTGATGTCCCCTCCTCCGTCTACTCCCGACGGCTTTCCCCCTCCGGAAACCCCTGGAAGCGGGTC
>CALLWY010000214.1 GCA_938015865.1 uncultured Planctomicrobium sp. | reverse complement strand
ATCAGGTCTGGTTCATTCCGGCCTTCCAGTCGCCATTCAAGGAAAAGCTCCCTCGCGCCACAGGAAAGCAGCGTCTGGAGATGTTGAGACTGGCAGTCGCCGGCTTCCCGGTCTTCGTCGTTTATGACGGCGAGGTGAAACGGAAGCAAATCAGCTACACAATCGACACGGTTCGGGAGATCTCTCAGGCCCGCCCCGATGACGAACTCTTTTTGATGATCGGAGCGGATTCGCTTCGGGATTTTCATCGCTGGAAAGATCCGGGAGAGATCCTGAAACTGGTCACACTCGTCGCTGTGAATCGGGGGGAACAGACCATCAGTATTCCAGACGAACTGGAACAGCTCGTCCCGGAAGCCCGCGAACGTATTCGGACGATCACGATGCCAGCGGTGGACTTTTCTTCATCTGATCTCCGTGAACGGTGCCGCACGGGACGGTCCATCCGATTCCAGACCCCTCGGGCGATCGAGCAATATATCCTTCAGAACCGGATTTATGACTCGGGCACGGACGACCGGTGATCATGCCTGCGGGTTAGCAAGGCTCTCCGGTGTTCCCATGGCCGGTGTTCCCATGAGATGACACCGGGAGGCGAACCCCATCGATCTCGATGATGATCGCTCCCCCCCTCTCCTTCTTTCCCAAGAGCATCAGTTCATCCGCGCGATCCATCATGGCGGTCACATTCCAGTTCCAGTCCTGCTGCGGACACCTTCGCTGAGTCACTGGATCCGAGCCTTTCGGAGAGGCAACTGGAAGATCATCCAGGCAGTCCGGTCGAGCGTTGACGGACGCAGGACTGGAGAAGCCGGCCACCCCCAATGTCCACGTCAGTGACTGGAATCGCGGCTGTTCCTTGAACGTACCGACACGACAGAGGTACTCATGAATTTTCCGGGCGATTTCGTGCGCATCGTCGAGGGTTTGGCAAATTGAAACCACGGCAAATTCATCCCCACCGAGCCTTCCGACAAGTCCATTCGGGGCCGATTTGCGAAGGGACTCCGCCGCACAGATGAGAAGCTCGTCCCCAGCGCGATGTCCCCAGCGATCGTTAAAGCTCTTGAACTGGTCACAGTCCAGACAAATGACGAGGACCTTCTGATCAGTTCCCGGCCCTCCCCTTGTTCGCAACCGGGAGGTCAGTTCGTCTTCAAGCCCCTTCCGATTCAGGAGTCCGGTCAAGGAATCTGTCCGCAGCGCTCGACTCAATTTCATTTGAGCAAGTCCGCTGAATGCCGTGCACCATCCAAGCAGCGCGGCGGCAAAGCAGGTATCGATAACCGGAAACCAGGGGGCAAGCAAACAGATTCCGATTGCGAAGACGAGTGGCCCTCCCCCCCGCGGAAACGACTCTCCCAATCTGTATGCCGGAAACGATGCCAGGAAGATCGAGGGAACGAGCCCGTTCCAGTATCCCCCCAGACTGAGAACAAGCCCGATTCCCGCCAGAAGAACAAAGGGAGTTCTCCATCGCTCTCCCTCCGTCGAGGAAACACCCCTGACAGTCCTCTCCTGATTCAACCTGTCGACAGGTGGGTTCGCTTCAGGAGGGATGCCGGTCATGCTGAATCGCAACAAATCAAAGAGGGGACTCCTTTCCCATCAACCATCCCTGTATGGACAGACTTATTTTGAAGAGTTCAGAGACTCCGCACCGGGTCCTTTTGACAACGAGACCGAATCGTTCGGCAGGGACTCATCAGGCAACCGAGCAATCCTTAAGAAACGAAACAGGATATCGGTTGCAGGATCATGCCCTTGCAGACTGATATGTCCCGCATCCCGACGAGCTCCCCTTCGCGGATTGGGATTCTCAGGCCGGTCGTCTTTCCAGTCGACCACCTGATACCCATCGACCCAGACGGCGAATCTCAGATCATCAGCAACAAGCGTGATTGTGAACCAATCCAGATCGTCTGCCACGACTCGGCGGGCATCGACGCGCCGAAAGATCGCTCCACTCCCGGCATTCGTCGGTGCGTTCCGGTCCCTGCCCTGAAAGCCGTTGTGAACCTGGATTTCATAGCCATTGGAGGGGGCTTTTTCAGTCCCCTTCTCCGCTCGGAAGAAAAATCCGCTGTTCGTCTCCGGGACAAGAGTCTGCACCTGAGTCTGAAACATAAAGTTCCGCCAGGTCTCCTGTGACTCCAGGAATCCAGCCCCCCCTTTCACCCGGATGGCATCCTGTTCGATAGTGAATTCCGCCTTCGATCCGGGAACAGGAGACCAGTTTGCCAACGATGTAGAGTTGAACATAGACCTCATGGCCAGCGGCTTCAGGTTCACCTTTCGGAACTCGACCTTGCCAAACCTCTGTTGCAGACAGATATACCCCGCCGGACGATCTCGACCTTCTGTCTCCTGATACTCAGCAACCAGATTGGAATTGAGTTCAACAATGTAGGTGTTGTGCTGGACAATCATTCGTAATGTCTGCCAGCCATCATGATTCTCCAGCTTGTATTCCGGCAACGCACGTCCCACCAGTGATCCCGTCGTATATCCTTCAGGATGAGCAGGGGCAATATTGACCTCAACGCAGTTATTGATGGGGTCAATGGGATTCGTTGTAGAGCGGACCATGACCCCGCTGTTCGCATCGGGGCTGGCCCGGAACTCTACGATCAGCTCGTAGTCAGCAAACGGGACACTTGTATGGAGAAAGCCCTCCGGTCCAGGGTCGGCTGTGATGGCTCCATCGATCACCTTCCAGTTCACCTCAGGATTGGACGTCTGCCATCCGAAGAGTGTTTCGCCATCAAACAGGGCAATCCAGCCTGCTGCGATCTCATCTTTCGTCAGAAGTTGCCGGGAAAATACTGGGTTGGCACTGTCATCCAGAACCTCCATTGAGAAGGGATGCCCCTCAGCCAATTGCTCCCGAGCCCGGTTACGCATGGGCCGATCACCGAATCCATCGTAATCTTCGTTCTCGTAATTCATCTCAAAAGAGTCCGACTCCATCTCGGAAAGATCGGCAGCTCTTTTGTTCTTTTTCCCGCATCCCGGAAGCAGAAGAACGCAAATAAGGAGCACCTGAACAAGTGCATTCCAGGAAAATGAACAGTGATGTTGTCCTCGAAGTGATCTGGACATTGCAGCAGGAACAGTCGAGTGTTGAATGGGAAATCCCTCCGACCAGTCTCGTGTGTCGGAGAGAAAAAATCAGGCAGACATGCAGGCTTGAGCTTATGAAGGCAGGCTCACAGGTTCAAGCTACACAACAGGATTGATCCATGCATGCACAGTGCGTCCCCAATTCTCAGAAAATCCGTTCGCATACGTAACCAAACAAAAATCCTCCGCACGTGAGAACCACATGCGGAGGAGGACGAGAGTTCTAATTGACTCAATCTTTCAGCTGCTGCCGGGGCGGAAGGCTGCAAATCCGTCGCCCCGATCGACAGGGTTCATGCAATCGGACTGGAGTCGACGCCGTAGGCATGCATGCCATGCTCGCCGATATCCAGACCTTCAATTTCTTCCTCAGCGGAAACTCGCAGCATTCCTGCGGCCTTCAGTCCGTAGAACACCAGTGCCATCGTGATACAGGCCCAACCAACGATCACGACTGTTGCCTTGAGCTGAACAAGGAAGAAACCGAGCTGGGTGTCAAACGGAACATCCTCAGGAATGTCTCCAAAGATTCCGGTTGCCAGTCCCCCCCAGACCCCACAGGCCCCGTGCACCGGGAAGGCTCCCACCGGATCGTCGATCTTCAGTTTTTCCAGCAGGATAATCGCAGCAAAGACGACAACTCCGCCAATCACACCGATGATCAGGGATTCAATCTGGCTGACACGATCGCAGTTAGCGGTGATGGAGACGAGTCCCCCGAGAATTCCGTTCATCGCCATCGTCAGGTCCGGTTTTCCGAAGATCACCCAGCTCAAGATAGTGGCAGTCAGACCACCAGCCGCAGCGGCAATCAGCGTTGTCACAGCAATATATGCAGTCGCTTCTGCACTGGCGTATCCGTTGTAGGTCAACTGAGATCCCGGATTGAATCCGAACCAACCGACCAGGAGGATGAAGACTCCAATACAGGCCATCGGAACGTTATGTCCGGGAATGGGTCGGGACTTCCCATCAGCAGTGAATCGGCCAATGCGTGGCCCCAATGCGATCGCTCCGATCAGTCCAGCAAATCCACCAACCGCGTGAACAACGAGCGATCCGGCAAAGTCCTGGAACCCGTCAGCGGCAAGTGCTCCTCCCCCCCATTTCCAGTACCCGCTCACGGGATAAACAATGGCGGTGACAATGACGCTGTAGAGTAGATAGGCAACGAATTTCATACGTCCGGCAACGGCACCGGAGACAATGGTCGCTGCGGTTGCAGCAAAGGCAACCTGGAACAGGAAATCTGCCGACGCAGCAAAGCCATAGTCGAGGTTCCCCTGAGTGACCGGATTGTCACGGGCCACAAACAGATGTTCTGCGGAGGAAGGAATTCGTGGGAACCATGGACTCTTCGCAGCGTATTCTTCGCCGGGGTACATCAGGTTAAAGCCGAAGAACCAGAAGATCAGAACCCCAATGCAGAAGTCCAGTACGTTCTTGAACATGATGTTGATGGCGTTCTTGCTGGAATTCAGTCCGGTTTCCACCATTGCAAAACCGGACTGCATGAAGATCACCAGCACCGCACAGACCAGCATAAAGATGGTGTTCACGGTATAAGCAATCGGAGTCCCCGTTGAGGGGATATCCTCTGGTGCAGCAGCTTCCTCAGCCGGGGGGGCTTCACTTGCCAGCTCAGCGGCAGCAGCGGCAGAGCCTTCAGCCCGGACCGCCTCTTCTGAACTCGCTGCAGGAGGGGGTGATGTGTCCTGTGCCAGCAGAAGGGACGTTCCCCCTCCCATCAGCATCATCAAGAAGAGCACCAGTACCGGCATCCAACGCTTCATAGTTATATCCCCAAAATCAAAACACAGGTCGAAGTCTGATCGAACAACTCCCTGCTGCCTTACCGAGCGGAGTCATCTGACAGGCAGCGAGAGTCTTTAGTTAAAAGTGATCTGCACTGGTTTAGTTCACGGCATTCCGGAAACTACGGGCGCACTCCGATCGCAGTTCAATGCCTGACGCATTGCGGCCTGGCGTCACGAAGCAGACCGGCGTACCTGCATCCGAGGTGCAGAAATCACGCTAAATCAGCAATAGATTCCCATCCACACCGGTGGGAGGAGACGAACGTACCGGAACTTCGAATCCGATTTCCCATACATTCGATTGGCACACGAACAGGAAGTGGCCTTCTGGTTAAAGTTGTTCGCCAAACCCCGAGAGCAAAGGTTTCGGCTGGACCGGGGACGAATGTCCTCCGGCCCGAATGAGCGCGAAAGTATCAAAAACACATATGACTTAAATCGCTTCGGTCCCGGATTCACCGGTCCGGATGCGGATCACGTCCAGAACATTCGTGACGAACAGTTTTCCGTCGCCGACCCGTCCTGTCCGGGCTGATTCCATAATTGCATTGAGCGTCTTTTCGAGATCGGCATCATCAATCACGATCTCGACCTTCAGCTTCGGCAAAAAATCGACGGTGTACTCCGCCCCACGGTATTGTTCCTTGTGGCCTCGCTGGCGGCCAAACCCACGGACTTCGCTGACCGTCATTCCGACGATCCCGTTTTCCGTCAGGGCATTCTTCACATCTTCCAGCTTGTAATGCCGGATTATTGCTTCAACCTTCTTCATGCATCAGGTCCTGTCATGCCGTCCACGGCCTCACCGTGAGACAGATCTTTTTGAATGGAACGTTTTCTTTCGTCGACTTTTCTTGTCCGCCAGAGATCGTGCTTCCTGAGATGGAACGGGAGTCCTTTCAGGATGAAAAACCTCTCCGACGGATGCGTTTTCTACAACGGAGCTCTCGACCTGCAGCAGGCGTTCATTCTGGCTTGCCGAACCTGTCTGCTTGCGTCGCCCTGCGTTGCGTGCGGGAAATGTGTCAACCAGATCCGATGGCCCCTGGAACGTGGATGACACACCCGAATTCCAATCGCCGCACAACTTCTGAACGGTTTACAGGGATTCGCTGCCGGTTTCTCCCGTCCGGATGCGGATTGCCTCTTCCAGTTCGGAGATGAAGATCTTTCCATCCCCAATTTGCCCCGTCCTTGCGGTCTTCAGAATCGCATCCACTGCGGTCTGAACGTCGTTATCCTGCACGACGACTTCCATCTTCACTTTGGGAAGAAAATCCACCGTGTATTCTGCCCCGCGATATTGCTCCTTATGCCCTTTCTGGCGTCCAAACCCGCGGACCTCAGAAACGGTCATTCCAGAAATCCCGGCGGCGGTCAGGGCGTCCTTGACTTCCTCCAGTTTGAAATGCCGGATGATTGCTTCAATTTTCTTCATCGTGAATCTCCATGAGGCTGTTCCTCCCGAAAACCGGGAAGGTTGTGAAGTCAAATGGGCTCGAGTGGTTCGCCAGTCGGTATTACAGGAAAATATATCCTTCTTCGCCATGCTGACTGAGATCCAGCCCTTGAAGCTCCTCTTCCTGAGTGACACGCAGCCCCATGACGGCATCGAGAATCTTCAACAGGATGAACGTCCCGATCACTGCCGTGACGACTGATGCTCCGACGCCCACTAACTGATTGACCAACTGTCCGGGATTTCCTTCCAGAAGCCCTCGGAATTCTTTCCCTGCGATACTTTCTGTCGCAAAGATCCCAGTCAGAATGGCCCCGACCGTTCCCCCGACTCCGTGAACCCCGAAGGCATCCAGCGAGTCGTCATATCCAAGAGCATTCTTGACTTTCGTGCAGGCGAAGTAGCAGACCACCCCTGCCACGGCCCCGAGAATCAACCCCTGAATCGGGTTCACTGCCCCAGCCGCCGGAGTAATGCAGACCAGACCAGCAACAGCCCCGGAGCAGGCTCCCAGAGTCGTTGGCTTTCCGTGACCAATCCATTCGGCAATCGTCCATCCCAGGACTCCTGCAGCAGCGGCAAAGTGAGTTGCGACGAACGCATTCACAGCCAGTCCATCAGAAGCCAGAGCACTTCCCCCGTTGAAACCAAACCATCCCATCCACAGCAGGGCAGCACCAATGCAGGTAAATGTCAGGTTGTGCGGAGGCATTGGCTCGGTTTTGTAGCCGTGCCGCTTGCCAATCACGATGGAACAGACAAGAGCAGAGACTCCAGAGCTGATGTGAACCACGGTCCCCCCAGCAAAATCCAGACCGGGAAACAGGGCGTTTTCATTCGCCAGAGCCAGCCAGCCAGTATCAGACCAGACCCAGTGAGCAATCGGGCAATAGACGAACAGTCCCCACAGGGCGCTGAAAACAGCCATCGTGCTGAACTTCATTCGTTCTGCGAATGCACCGCAGATCAGTGCCGGGGTAATGATGAAGAACATTCCCTGAAAGACACAGAAGATCATGTCATCGACGGAAGCATCGAGCGATCGTCCGCTGTTATCTGAGATCACTCCTCTCAAGAGAACATGATCAAAGTTTCCGAAATAAGGACTTTCGCCGCCGAAGGCCCAGCTATAGGCCACCAAAGCCCACAAGACGGTCATCAGTCCCATCAGAAACACACATTGCATCATGACGCCCAGAATATTCTTTTTCCGGACGAGTCCACCGTAAAACATGGCCAGACCTGGTGCAGTCATCATCAGCACCAATGCTGAGGAGGTCAGCATCCACGCCACCTTAGCTCCATCGACCGTGACCTCTTCAGCGGGTTCCGTTGCTGCGACATCTGCCACCTCAGCGGCAGCATCCATGGGAGTAACTTCGACTGCAGGCGGTGATGTGCCCTGTTCCTGAGCAAGTAATCGGTTGTTTTCAACTCCAGTCAGCATCAGAAGAGCGAGCGCGACAATTCCAAACGCTTTTTTCATTGAGATTCTTTCTTGTGGGCGAGCGATTTCATGAGTCTTCCGTCATTGGGATTGGCTCCATCAATGAGAGGAACGTTTTTCACATCCTCGCCCGATGCCCGTTTGCAAGGGCTGTGCCACATTTGTTGGCAGCTCAAGCCGACTGATGAAGAAAATACAATCCCCTGAGAGCAGAGCAGGCTCCTTCGAACGCAACTGCTTTTATTACGGAAATTTCCGACAAGAAATCACCAGCGCACAAATTCAGGAACTTTCATTCTCTCACGACCGAAATTCGGAGTTCATGGTCAAGAATGCGAGTCCTCGCCAGACCATGCTTAAGAAATGTTAGGCAACGGTGCGTAAGAAACAGGCGTCCGTCATGACCCCAGAAAAGAGTCAATGGTGACAATGATCAGCATGATCAACCCGAAGGCGAGCTTTCCTGCCGTCCCCAGAAACCGCCCGACCATAGCCCCTCTTCCGATGGAGACCCGTTCTTCATGCGAGCGATCCCGTTCTCCGAAATAGGCTCCGACAAATGCCCCGACGCCTCCACCGACGAGAGCGCCAATCATCGGGCCCGCGACTGGAACGGGAATCCCCGCGACGGCCCCGCCAATACTCCCTACAAGAGACCCGATCACCGCGAAGATCGCCCCACGGCGACTCCCGCCCCGCTTCGCAGCTCCGCGTGCGCTGGCCAGAAACTCCCACGCCTCTCCCAAAATGGCCAACAGAAAGATGACCACCAGAACCTTCCAGCTCACAGACGGCGAGGTGTTGGCGGGCAGGACCAGCTTGTAGATGACGGAGAACATCAGCAAAAGCCAGTTCCCCGGAATGTTGAAGAAATTCGCCCCCCACGCCAGGGAGTTCGAAAGCAACAACAGCAGCGCCCAGACGTAATTCATGGTAGCAATTCGACCGGTCCTGTGAGATATCGTTCTGATCTCTCACTACTGTAACGGATCGAATCGCGTTTCGCCCCTGCCGTCTCTGCGGAGACCGGTTGAGACTCTTCCAGTCGCTTCAGACTGCCCAACGAACAACAGAACAGCCGACCGATTGCCGGACGCCCCCTTCGATCTCATCCCACGTTTCTGGTCCCTGCTATTTCTACTTCTTCAATTGAATGTCGAATGAGTTCTGTCCCAACTTGACTTCCGCAATGATTCCACTGGTCCCCACATCCTGATATATCGTGGGGATCTTCTTGTTCAACTTCTCATAAGCTGAGATGTCGGCGTTCGTGGCCACAAGTGGATCAGGCCTCGCGGGAGGACAGACCGCAACATGATATCGTCCCGGCGGACAATTCAGGGAATAAAGTCCATCCGAAGTGAGAGTCGCACTGGCCCCCTGACCTTCCTCAGCCATGAAGAGGACCGTCCCGCCAGTCAGCGCCTCACCATTTACGGAAACTGATCCGGAGACCTGTGAACGTGGTTCGGAACTGCTGCCGCATCCTCCTGCCATTATCAGCGTGATAACGCAGGCCAATCCGCGTAACGAAATCCTGGACTGCTTCAACATGTTCATTTCTTTGGACTCCTGAGGAAAAGTCTACGAATCCCCTTTTCCGTGGGAGAGTTCGCTTCAAGTTCATCAAACCGCTCCAAGTGCCTGTACGATGGTGCCGTCAGAATGAGAGCAGCGTGACCAGTTCAAACTCCCCAGCTCCTGTCGGACCGTCGAGACAGGACAGGAGCAGAGACAAAGAATGATTCTCTGTTTCTAGTTGAGAATTTCAGCAGAGACGACATTCCCGTCGTCACGAATGGAGACGTTTTTCAGCACGTTGAAATCTGTGCTGTTACTTAAAAACGAAACCCCTCCATCTCCACGCAGGACATGTGCGCCCCCTGTATGCTCCGACAACAGGGATGAGTTGGCCCCATCGCGCCAGTTTCCACCTGAAGCAAGGATCTCAGTCGCAGTGCCGACAGGATGACGAATGGTCGTCAGATTTCGGGAGTAACCCTGTCCGTTCCAATTGTAGACCGTGTTGTTTTTATAGGGAGTTGCGGGAGTCTCCCCCGGGCAGGAATCGGAGATCGGTCCCAACCATGTTCCCCATTCTGCGCTGGGACGGATATCGACCAGAGCCCCGGTACCGTTTCTTGCCCACCCCGAAGTCTCCCCAACCATGATCGTATTGGAAAGACCATCCAGAACATCCCGACCTCGGATGGCCTTGTTGGCAACAAGGGTCCCGTTGCTGCAGGCGACCCCTTGAGTCGAACTGGAGACACATCGTGAATCGACCTGGGTCGTCCGTTCTGCCCCTCCAGTAATCCCGGCGTAAGACGATGTTGCAAACAGCGCGGGAATCTCAGTTCGAAGATTCAGCCGACTCAAGGAACTTGAGGGACACCAGACAAAAGCCGGGGTCCACTTGTCCAGAAGGTCGGCATTGACACCACTGGTGGCCCCACAATCGACCGGGCCAAAGACCATCTTCTGATAAATCGCCTGCTGATCCACCAGGGGAAGGAGAGCAGCGACCCACGAGATTCTCGCATGGCCAAATCCGCCGGCGGGAAACGTGTTGTGGATATCGTGATAATTATGAAGAGCTAAACCGAGTTGTTTGAGATTGTTTTTACATTGAGAACGTCGAGCGGCCTCTCGAGCCTGTTGTACGGCAGGGAGCAGTAAGGCAATCAATACCGCGATAATCGCAATCACTACGAGTAACTCAATTAATGTAAATCCTTTTCGTGAAGAAGCAGCCATTGGACAGATCCTTACAGAAATGATTGGACGTCGAAAATGAGAAGTGCAAGTCAGCTTGAACTGAAATGATGAGTGTGATTCCAATCCCGACGAGAAGACCCCGTGAGGACCAGAAATGGACGATCAATGATCTCTTCGAAATGCGAGCGCCTATTGAAACACAAGTCCGCAACGTCCAGGCGGAGTCCCGCCTTTCAAATTCACCGGATGAATTCCCTGTCGCCAAGTCTGATGAAACCGGACTCTTTTGGTTATCTGGCTGGATTAAGCTCCCCCGCTGAAGCGCAACTTTCAATCACGCAATAATGGCATCGATGGGGGTTCCATGATCGATCTCGAGTCGCTTCCGACCGGGAATTTCCAGCTTGCGTGAATCGAGACCGAGTTGTTTCAGGATGGTGGCATGCACGTCGGTGACATAATGGCGGTCCTCAACGGCATGGAAACCGATTTCGTCTGTCGCTCCGTGAACCACTCCCCGCTTCAGTCCCCCGCCTGCCATCCAGACTGTGAACCCAAAGATGTGATGATCCCGCCCATCAGCCCCCTGAGCCCCCGGGGTGCGACCGAACTCTGTTGCGAAGATTACCAGTGTCTCATCCAGCAGGCCCCGCTGTTCGAGATCCTGCAGAAGTCCGGCGATGGGCTGATCGACCTGTAACGAGAGTTTCTCGTGGTTCGCTTTCAGGCCACTGTGCGCATCCCATGCTCCAGCCCCCCCGCCGCCATGCTGAATCTGAATGAAGCGGACCCCCTGTTCCACAAATCGCCGCGCAGCGAGCAGCTGCATTCCAAACTCCTTGCAGTGCGGCTTGTCGATTCCGTACAGGGCTTGCGTTTCTTTTGTTTCCTTCGAAAAGTCGATAATTCCCGGGATCGACGTCTGCATACGGAATGCGAGCTCGTAGGAAGCGATCCGGGCGGACATCGCGGGATCATTGGGATATTCCACACCGCGGATCGCGTTGAGTTCTTCCAGAAGTGATTTGCCGATCCTCCGGGCCTCCGCATTAACGGGTCTGGCCGGTCGACTGAAATCCAGAGGATTGTCTGGGTCAATACGTAATGGGACAGCATCGTGAGCAGGCCCGAGATAATGCCCATCGCGGGCATTCCAGTATTCCCGCTTCCCGATGGAGATAAACTGCGGGAGATTCTGATTCAGCGACCCCAACCCGTAATGAACCCATGCCCCTAACGTTGGAAAGTTTCCATCGATGAGGTTTCGTCCCGTGTGAAATTGAGTCTGCGCTCCGTGATTACTGTCTGTAGTCCACATAGACCGAATCACCGCCAGTTTGTCGGCATGCTGGGCGGTGTACGGGAACCAGTCACTGATTTCGATTCCGCTCTCACCATGTTTTTTGAAGCCGACCTGAAGCGGGTACAGTTTGTTGCGCTGATTGCCATTCGCATCCGGAGCGACGGCCCGCTCGATGGACAGTTTGCTGGGATCCTGCACGTGGGCAAATGGGGTCTCGGAGATGGATTTCCCTGCATATCTGGTGAGCGTCGGCTTCGGATCAAAGCTCTCCATCTGACTGACTCCGCCGTTCATGAACAGCCAGATGACACTTTTTGCCTTTGGAGGAAAATGCGGCTCCCCGGTCGGCGGTTGCCAGTTTGCCCGAGCGATCCCGTCCTGATGAAGAATTGCCCCGAGCGCAAGGCCAGTAAATCCCATCCCAAGATCAGCCAGGAATGCCCGTCGGGAGATCGATGAAAAAGCGGGAATTGTCATTGTCATGCCCCTGTTCGTCATGCCCTGCTCATCAAATCATCGAAGGGTGACAAAGTCGTTGTGATTCAGAAGAACGGTAATGAGCTGCGCCCGGGCCGTCTCCGGAGTCCCCTCTGGCAGTTCCTTCCAGAATTTCATTGCATTCAGACAAGCGGAAATCTCAGCATCATTCGCTCGAATTCCAAGAAGCACGAGGAATGCGTCCTGGATAAATTCCCTGTCGTCTTTCGAGTTACGGCCAACTTTCTCAGCGATCTGATCGACAGCGCCGAAGACCAGCTCACTGTTCAACAAGGCCAATGCCTGTTGAGGAACGATACTCTGCTGACGACGGTAGCACTCATTCACCTCCGCCTCATCAAACGTCCTCAAGAAGAGATTGCGATCGTTATTGGAGTGGAAGAAGTACAAGCTTCGCCGTTTCGACCGGTCCTGTTCATGTGGGGGAACCGAGGGGCCTCCGATAGTGGGATCGAGCGTTCCCGCCAGGGAGAGAATCGAATCGCGGACCACCTGGGATTCCACGCGGATGGGCAACCGTCTCCACCAGAAACGATTGTCCGGATCTTTCGCAAGATTACCCTCCGCTCCGGCAAGTGAGGAACTCATTCGATAGGCTGCAGAGGTCACGATCATCCGGTGCAGGTGCTTCATGCTCCAGCCATGACTGATCAACTCGCTGGCCATCCAGTCAATCAATTCAGGGAGAGCCGGGACAGGGCTCCCCCGTCCGAAATCGAATGGGGTTGGAACCAATGGTTCACCGAAGTGCCTCCCCCAGAGATGATTCACCGCGACGCGAGCCGTCAGAGGATTTCGAGGGTCTGTGATCCACCGGGCAAGCGCCGTCCGCCGTCCGGTACTGGTCGCCGGGAAGGTCACCTCGGGGTCATCGCGTCCAGTGAACTGGAAGCGAGTCGCGGTCCATTGCGCTCCCTGAAGCGGAGTATACGTTGCTTCGGGACTGATGTTTTCCTGAAGTCGGTCGACAGCGGCATTCAGTGATTTCTCGGCTTCCGAGACTTTCTTTTCTGCGTCAGCCCGTTTGTCCGCTGCGGCAGCTTTTAATGCATGACGGGCGGCAATCAGCTCCCGACGTGCTTTTTCAACCTCGACCTGTCGCTCCGCCTGAATGGCGTCACGTCTCGACCGATCAACCTGTTCCGGATTTAAACCGTCTGCCTCAGCGTTCATGGCAGCGATGACGGACTCAACCCGTTCCAGATCTGCCGTCGCAACCATGACATCCGCTTCGGTGAGTTCCAGACGTTCCTGCGGACTAGGCGACGACGAATCGGGTTCTTGAAGAACAATGGAATCATCCAGAGGAGTAATCCGGAATTCGTGGAAACGGGCGAGGGCATCGAAAGTGGTCAGCTGAATATGCCCATGTTGGCGATGGAGGGGAGTTCGCCAGGAGAGGACGTGCCGTCCATTCACAGAGACGTTCACCACGGAACCACGGACACGCACATGAAAAGTGTACTCCTCTCCAATCTGAACCGGATAAGAGACCCGCCCTTCCCGGGGATAGTTCCACTTGTTTCCGCTGAAATAGGCTCCCTGAACCTTGGAATCGGAATCGGCCCCACTGAGATAGACAAGCTGCCGACTTTCGGCACCTCGTTCTGTCGAAGACCTACCGGGGAGCTGCGTATCGAACGCCAGCCCCACACTTCTCCAACGGCTCCCCCCAAGAATCTGGAACCGGAACACGGCGTCAAAATTTTCTGGAACAGGTTCCAGTAACGTCAGGCGGGAATGGACTGGACCATCTGAAGTCTGTTCCAGCGTTCCATCTTGTTGAACCCACCCTTCCCCTTCGATCTTCCACCGCGACTGGTCAAGCGTCTTGAAGTGCTCGACGATGGGAGTGAACATCGGGGAGTTCGGGGCTGGCTGGTCATAGGCGCTTGCTTTCAGTTCCTTTGCAGCCTGATCCCGCTTTTCAATAGCCTGCTGCAGTCGTTTTTTGGCTGCTGCGAGATGATTTTCCTGAACCCAAGGCCGGAGCCCCGGTTGCCACGCGGATTTTGGAAGCGTGATGGACTCGATTGTCAGCGGATCGAATTCAAGGAGAGCGGGAACTCCCGGGGAAACCGGATTCGATTGATCCGGCTGCGATTCGTTTCCGCGAATAAAGCGATAGGTCGGGGCATCCAGCAGAGCATCAAAGACACGGGGGATTCCGTTCTGCATCAGATTGATCTCGCCCGGAACCATATCCATTCGAACCTGATACGGTTCGAAGAACGCCCTCATCCGGTAATATTCAATCTGATCAATCGGATCATATTTGTGGTCATGACATTTGGCGCAATTCATTGTCAGACCGAGTAGCGACTTGCTGACATGCTCGACGGTTTCATCAAGCCAGGAATGCCGATTGAAGATGTAATAGTTCCTCGCGAGAAATCCGGTCGCTCTCAGTTTGTCGAGATCGTCAGGGGCCAGCTCATCAGCTGCGAGCATTAGCCGCACCATTTCATCATATGGAGTGTCGTTATTCAGCGACTCCACTATCCAGTCTCGCCAGTGCCACATATGGCGCTGACTGTTTCGCAGCTGTTCACCCAACCCCCACCAGTCGCTGTACCGCC
>CALLWY010000213.1 GCA_938015865.1 uncultured Planctomicrobium sp. | reverse complement strand
TCGCTCTTTCAGGTCCTCCGGCAGCTCGGAATTGCCGCAGAAATAGTGAATGTATTCAAGGTCCCCCCGGGGCGGCTCGACCGGCTCGCACAAAAGTTCCATCGCTTCGATTGCATTGTCGAGCCGCTCCTTCCCTTTCGTGAGCCGGTCCTTCATCAGGACTTCGGGAGAGGCTCCCCCGCCGCTGTGGTCGAGTTCGGAGGTGTACACCGCGATGGCATTTTCGACCTTCCTGAACAGGTCCTTGTAATCGACGATGAAGCCAAAGTCTTTGTCCTCGCCATCGAGCCGGTTGGTGCGGCAGATGGCCTGAAACAGTCCGTGGTCCTGCATCGACTTGTCGATGTACAGGTAGGTGCAGCTCGGTGCGTCGAACCCGGTCAGCAGCTTGTCCACCACGATGAGCAGCTTCATGTTCGCCGGCTCTTTGATGAACAGCGATTTGGCGTTCGCCTCGTAAGTTTCAGTCTTGGTCTTCCCCGGCTTGGGCTGCACATCCTTGAGTAGTTCCTGATAGGTGTTGTAGATAAACTGCCGGTCGGTTTCGGTGTTGGCGCCGACTTCCTCTTTGGTGACGTCCTGGGCCACCGGGTTGTACGAGGTGATAACGGCGCACTTCCCCTTTAGCGGCGTATTCTGAAAGAGGGTGAAGTACTTGCATGCCTCGTAGATACTCCCCGCGACCAGCATGGCGTTCCCCCGCTCGCTGGAAAGGCGTGGCTTTACGTTGAAGTCGAAAACGATGTCGGCCACCACCTTGTTCATGCGGGCCCGGGAACTGAGGACGTTCTGCATGGTCCCCCATTTCGATTTCAGTTCCTCCTTCTGCCAGTCATTCAGCCCTTTGGTCTTGGCCTCAAACCACGCATCGATTTTCTCTTCCGAGCTGAGCCGCTGGTCGATGTCGCGGGCTTCATAGACGAGATCCAGCACGACCTCATCCTCAACCGCTTCACTGAACTTGTAGGTATGGATGTACCCGCCAAAGACCTCCAGACTCGTCGCCTTGTCTTTCTTCAGCAGCGGCGTGCCGGTGAAGCCGATGAAGACCGCATTGGGCATGGTTGCCTTCATGACCCGGTGCAGCCGGCCGCTCTGAGTCCGATGGCACTCATCAACGAAGACGAAAAGTTCCCCCACCGTATTGCTGGGCTGGGATTCGAGTTCCCTGATGAAGTCATCGAAGTTGTCCACCCCCCTCGGCCCGAATTTGTGAACCAGCGAACAAAGCAGCCGGGGCGTTGACTGGGCGAGTTGAGTCATCAGGTCGCGGCCGCTGCTCGTGCGGTAAATCGTCTCTCCTGCCGATTGGAAGACCTGTTCGATCTGCTGGTCCAGTTCGTCGCGGTCGGTAATGATGGCCACGCGGGCGTTGGGGTTGTTCTCCAGAATCCATCGGGCCAGCAGCACCATGACGAAGCTCTTTCCGCTCCCCTGCGTGTGCCAGATGATCCCCCCCTTCTTCTGGCGCACATACTCCTGAGCTGCCTTGATGCCGAAGTACTGATGAACACGCGGCAGTTTCTTCACCCCGCCGTCAAACAGGACGAAGTCGTACATCAGTTCGACAAGTCGATCCTTCCGGCACATCTTGAGCAGGTACTTGTCGAGCTTGTAGCCCGTGTTGTCCTGTTCGTCCTCTTTCCATTTGAGGAAGTATTTTTCCGGCGTGAGGATCGTCCCGTATTGCAGCCCTTGAGAGTTGTTCCCGGCGAAGACGATCTGTACGGTGCTGAAGAACCAGGCGTTGAATTCCGGTTGCTGGTTGGAGAGGAGCTGGCGAATGCCGTCGCCGATGCTGACGGTTCCCCGTTTGAGTTCGATGACGCCGATGGCAAGTCCGTTGACATACAGCACCAGGTCGGGGCGGCGTTCGTGTCCCCCTTTGAGCGTCACCTCCTCTGCAATGGCGAAATCATTCTTCTCTGGGCTTTTCCAGTCGATCAGATGGACAGTTTCCGTGACCTTGCCCGCTTCAATCTTCACTGGCACGCCGTAGCGCAGCAGCTTGTAGACTTCCTGATTGTTGGTGTAGAGACTGCGGTTCGGATTGTGCGCTTCGGTCCGCAACTTGTGCAGGGCGATACTGATCTGCTGCGGCGAGTGGCCTTGTCGGGTGAGCCAGTCGGTCAGCAGGCTCTCTTCGATGTTGCTGTTGCCGCTGCGGTCGCTCCAGTCGCCGAGGTAGCGGTAGCCCAGCTGGTCGCGAAAGAGGGCGATCACTCGGTCTTGCGTCGTCCGTTCGATTGGCCCGATGTTGCTCATATCAGTCGTCTTCTCCCGGTGAGGAGTTCCTGCATCATCCCCAGTTTGATCTGCCGGGCCTTCGCCAGTTTCGCCTCCAGTGCGGCGATTTCGGCATCCATGTCGGAGAGGACCGCGGCTATGGCGGATTGTTCATTGAGTGGGGGCAACTTCATAGCCACAGCCATTAGTGCCGTCTTGGAAAGGTTGTGTCTTGTTGCTCCTTGAGCAAGCGAGAATAAGAGTTTCCGGCCCACGCCACTTCGAAGGTAGTACGTGAGAAATAGTCGGTCAGCACTGTTGTCCGCGAAGAGCCGATAGCCGAAGCAAAAACTGTTCAAGTAGAGGTTCTCCACTTCGTCGAGAAGGACGGAACACATGCCTACTTCCTCCGGCGTCTCTGATGACCCGTTAAAAAAAAGGTCTCCATTTCTCACCGCGTTTTGGTGTTCACCGGCTCGAACATCAACCGCGTCCACTTGGTCGAGGTCGATCCGGACGTTGTTCATCACGTTCAGGAAGGTGATGTATCTGGCTTCGCCCTTGCCGAAATCGGCTTTGGTTTTGCCTGTCAAGCCTCCATAAGTAGCCCCCAGCTCCCCCAACCGTTTTGTCTCCCACTTTTCGGTGAAGCCTGGGAGGCGGCGTTTGCCGGTGAGGAGTTCCTGCATCGTGCCGTGCTTGATCTGCCGCTTCTTGGCGATGAGCTTTTCCAGCGACTCAATCAGCTCATCCGCATCAGACAGCGCTCCGGCAATCGCCTCCTGCTCGGCCAGTGTGGGAGGTAATGGGATTTTGAATTGAAGCATATCTCCAACATTGAGATGCTTCATCGTCGTGCCCGTTTCAATCAGCTTCAGCCTCGTTCGGCCTGGGCCGCTATTTAGATAGTATGAAATAAATGCAGGAAATACTCGACACTGGTCAAATCTTGATATGATTAATGCGTGGCAATTTGATCCAGCGAGTGATTCTGGGACGATTGTTGTGAGGCCAACGTCACCAGTTTGAACAGTGAGCAAATCGCCAGCACGGAGGCTGGACTTCAAGTGGGCGCGGTGAAATTCCTCGGTTACATACTTGATACCGTGGAAATTGAACGAGTTCTCTTCAACATTGTAGCCCTGAATGTAGAGTACACCGTTTTTATTCTCCGTATAATGCCGCGTGGCTGTTCCGACGAACCCATTTGTCATCAGCACAGTAACGCTTCCAAGCGGAACAACATTCCAATCCTCCGGAATGGTGCCAACTTCGGTTTGCTTGTACCCAGGTTTTGGCTTCTCTAGTTGCATGAGAACCCCATCCGTTTCAGGTGAGCGTCCACCTTCTTCTCCAGTTCCTTGACCTGAGAAGTCAGTTGCGGCAGCGTCGACTCGTAGCGTTCGGCCAGTTCCTTCACGCGGGCGGTCAGTTGCTGACTCAACCGGTCCATCTCGCTATGAATGCGGGCCTCGAGTGTCGCGAGCCACTTGTCATCGACCACAAGCCGCTTCACCTCTTCCTCTGTCAGCTTGGGATACTGGGCGTAGGCTTTGGCATCGAGTTCCCGCTCCAGCTCGGTCAGCCGCCTATTGTGCTTCTCTTCCTCGGACTTGACCTTGAGCCACTCCATGAGAGCAGCAGCCTCCTCCTTCGCTTCGGGATCCCCGTCAACCTCGCGGAGCCGAGCCTGCACATTCCGCTTGTTTACTCTCTCCAGTTCGCTGAACGCCCCCTCCTCCCCGCCGTGCTCCTCCTCCAGCTCGGCCAGTCGGGCGGTGGCGGCCTCCAGCTTCGCCGTCACCTCATCAATGGCTGCCTGTTCCTTTGCGAAGTAGCGGGCCACAATCAGTGACTTCGGCACCAGGTCACACGCCCAGCCCCTGTCCCGTTCTCTTCCCCTGTTGTCCGTCACGATGATTCGGTACGTCTCCGCCTTCCAGCCGTCGGCCGCGATCAGATACGCATCATCCTGCATCGTCTCGGCCCAGTAGTCCATCAGATGCTGGTACACCGCATACGCATCAATCAGTGGCTGGCCGTGATAGTGCTGCAGCAGCCCCTCGGAGAGTTCGGCGATCAGCTGCTTCGGCTTGAATTCAGACTGAAGAGACTTGAGCATCTTCGCCTGTTTCTTCCGCCAGGTGTTGAAGTGGGCGTTCATCCCATCAATGAACGCAACAAACTCCGGGTGTTCGTGGATTGTGCTCTTGATGGCCGACTTGTCGATGGCAAGATCGACGTACCCGCTGCGGTTCGGCCTGAAGAGCGCCTTCCGCAGTTTGGGACAGACCTCCCAGTACTGCGCCAGCCCGTCCACGTCCGCCACCGGAATCCCCCCCTGCAGATGGGCAGCAATGTCCTGCACATCCTCGGGCGGCTGGCTGTCGATGTAGCGCGGCAGATTCAGGTTGTAGTCGTTCCGCTCGATCTCCTCGAAGCTGACCATGCGGGAGAACCGGGGAACGTCGATCTGCTTGGTGAACACATCGACGATCCGGTGGATGTCCCGGTCACGTAGTCGGTTCTTCGGTCCATCCTTCATGAACCCGGCACTCGCATCGACGAGGAAGATCCCCTTTCGGGCGTGGGCGTGCTCCTTGTCGATAACCACAATACAGGCTGGGATTCCCGTGCCGTAGAAGAGATTAGGAGGAAGGCCGATGATCCCCTTGATGTACCCCTTGCGGATCAGGTTCCGGCGAATCTCCGCCTCGGCATTCCCCCGGAACAGGACACCATGCGGCAGGATGCACGCCCCTTTCCCGGTCGACTTCAGGGACCGGATGATGTGCAACAGGTAGGCATAATCCCCCTGCCTGTCAGGCGGAACTCCGAAGCCCTTGAACCGATCAAAGGGATCTTCCTGTGGGTTCAGGCCAAGGCTCCAGCGTTTGTCCGAGAACGGAGGATTGGCAACCACATAGTCAAACTGCTTGAGCGAATTTCCGTCCTTGAATTTCGGATCGGTCAGCGTATTCCCCTGGACGATCAGAGCCTCCGGGTTGTCGTGGAGGATCATGTTCATGCGGGCCAGACCACTCGTAGTGGCGTCCTTCTCCTGGCCATACAGGGTCAGCTTCGAAGGGGCTTCATCCGCCACCTTCAGCAGCAACGAGCCGGAACCGCAGGTCGGGTCATAGACAGTGGTGCTGGCGGTCGTCTTCGCGGTGCGGATGCCGAGAATCTGGGCGATGACCCTGCTGACCTCGGCCGGGGTGTAAAACTGCCCTTTGCTCTTGCCACTTTCCGTGGCGAAGTGCCGCATCAGATACTCATAGGCATCGCCGAGGATGTCGTCCCCATCGGCGCGGTTCTTCGAGAAATCGAGCTGCTTGTCTTCAAAGATGGCAATCAGGGCGGTGAGCCGGTCCACCATCTCCTTGCCGCTGCCGAGCTTCGTGGCGTCGTTGAAGTCCGGCATGTCGGACAGGTTGTTGGCCTTCGCCAGCGGCGCGATGATCTTCTTATTGATCTGGTCGCCGATGTCGGATTTCCCCTTGAGGGCTACCATATCGTCGAAGCTGGCACCCTCGGGCACAATGATTGGGGCGTAGGGCTCGCCGGCGTACTTGTCGGAGACGTATTTGATGAACAGCAGAACGAGGACGTAATCCTTGTACTGACTGGCATCCATGCCACCACGAAGTGCATCGCAGCTGGCCCAGAGCTTGGAGTAGAGATCAGATTTCTTGAGTGCCATTCTTAAGCGATCTTTTCGGGGCGGGTTCCACGACGGGACCTGTTTTTCAGTTGCGGCTGGTCCAGGAGTTCATACTGCCAGCCAGAGGCGCCTCGGACAGCCTTGATCTGGTGCCCCTGCTGACGCAGGAGAGCGATGATCCGGGAAATGGTGGGTATGGAGACTCCGACGGCTGCAGCCAGCGCCGGCGTCGAATAGCCTCCCGTTTTGATGAGGCGAAGGACTTCTTCGATGCGTTCGTGTATTTCTAATGCGAGCTGGTACCGCATGGTTCAGACGCTCCTGTACAGACTGTGCAGGCTATCTATCCTCCCGTGATAGACTTTGTCAAGAACGATGACGCATTTGCGCGCACAGGCCACCAGAACAACGCTGATTCCTGAAAACGGAGACGCGCGCCCCAGCTCCCCGAAGTTTTGAATGGAAAAGTTCCAGAAAGGCTCCCTACACCTCCAAAACCAGACCGAGGGGGGAGGGCCACCCCCTCCCCCGGGAGTTGGTGGAACCGGCAGTCGCTGGGAGCTCCGCTCGCTGCGAATCCTTCCCAGCAGCAGAGATCGACTCCATCACCGTTGACCGATGGTCAGCGACGCGGAGACGAATCGTTGATTCTTCAGATCAGACGTTGTGCCTTCACTCAGAGAGAAGGCAGATCCCCAAAGCGATTGCTCTCGAAGCCGTGATGAAGAATGGAATCAGGGATGCGAAGAAAGCAACGAAGCCCGGCGGTAATTCAGAAAACAGCTCATTCAGGCTGAAGGGAATCGGCGATGCCGGCGGTGTGATTCATCGTAAATCAATCCATGATAAAACTCGGTTTTAGTACCCTGTTCCGTCACTACCACCAACTACCATTTATTACCACGTTCCTCGCGAAAAGTCGCGATAAATAATGACAAGTCATGAAAAGTCTTGCGGACTACTTCGCAGAGACATACACTGCATAAATCATGCGGTAAAACGCATGTTGCACCAGATTTAGTGTTGTGCCTTACACACAGAATGTCGCAGGTTCGAGTCCTGTCGTGACCACTTTTTGCCTTTGCAGATTGCCGCAAGATTGTGCAAGCCCCGGAAATTCCGGGGTTTTTTCATGCCCGGAAGTAGGCACTTGCGAGTTCCTGCCACTTATTTCGGCTCCTGATGTCGTCGGATTTGTCGTCGCTTTTTGGAAGTCGGTTTCTTGGACGGCTCTCCGGAAGTGTTCTTCAGTTGTCTGAAGGTAGTGCTTCATGGCAATCTTGGGCGAGTTCCCCAGCCAGTCTGTCACCGCCTGAACCGGAAACTGTTCGACCAGCTCTGTCTCCCGGCTGGACCGAAGATTGTGAAACGGTCGGGGCCAAGGAACCAGACCCGCCTTTCTGATGATCCGGTGAAATTGCGTCCTCAGGTTCG
Organism: uncultured Planctomicrobium sp.; assembly: GCA_938015865.1. Taxonomy (GTDB): domain Bacteria; phylum Planctomycetota; class Planctomycetia; order Planctomycetales; family Planctomycetaceae; genus Planctomicrobium. The sequence goes on along the minus strand of CALLWY010000213.1, from coordinate 1,053 downwards.
CGTTCAGCCATCCGTTCTCTTGGGCAGCCGCTTTCCTGAATCGTTCATCGACAACGAAGACGGCACCATCTCGGGCCAGCTCCCATGCTTCCTCAAGAAATAGTCGCAGCTCCGGGAAGATCGGGACCACACGAACAGCCTTGTCGGCAAACCGTTCCAGCTTGGGGGACTCCACCAGCATCCGGGACTGTTCCCAATTGATGTCCGTCCACTTCAGGGACAGCACTTCCGATGGACAGCGCAGGCCACCGAATCGGCTCAGGGCCACGATGCTACGCCAATGATGATCAGGACAGGCCGCCAGCACCTTGGCCACGTCCTCTCTGGAAATGAACCGTTGACGGTCCCTGATTCCCGATGCGGACATCTTCACCCCATCGAACGGGTTTTCCTCAATCAGCTTTCTTCGTTTGGCAGCAATGAAGAATGACCGGGCATTCTGCAACCGCTTGTGAATCGTGGAAGACGCCAACCCTCGACCGATCAGCCATTGTTTGAAGTCGTCGGCATCACCCGGCTTGATGCTTCTGATCTCCTTGTTCTCTCCAAAGTATTCGGTCAGGTCTCGAACCGTTTGACCTCGGGACACTTTGGTTGCCGGCTTCAGGTCATTCCGGGCATTCAGAAACGAACGCAGGAATTCTCCCAGTCGTTCCGTTTCCTCAGCTTCCCGCTTCTGGGCAATCAGTCCCGAACGGAATAGCCTGTCTTCCAACGTCTCATCGATACTGGACAGCCACTTGGCCGTCTCCCGATCCAATGGCATCCCCGATGCCTTCGCAGCAATCAGGGTCTCCACTTTGACCAGAATGTGTTCGGCCGTCTTCTTTGGAACCTTGCCGATGCGCAGCGTCTTGGCTCCGTTGTCGTCCCGCCATTGGATGCGGAATGTTCCGCTCTTTTCTCGATTGAGTGATGCCACTGGTTCAGTCCTCCTTGTGTGAACAAATATCAGATCAGTGAATCGGCCGGCAGCCTGATTCCAGCCCACAGGCCGGGCAGGACCAGATGAAACGCCGGTCCGTCTCGTCCCACCACAAGACCGCCACCGGG
>CALLWY010000212.1 GCA_938015865.1 uncultured Planctomicrobium sp. | reverse complement strand
AGGAAACTCCCAAGCCAATTTCGAAGCTGACCTGGAGCAATGCCGCCTGGATCAGCCCGCGGACAGCCAAGGAAATTGGCGTCAAGACGCGGGACATCATCGAAGTCACCAGCGACGGTCGCTCCATTGAAATTCCCGTCTGGATTCAGCCGGGAATGGCAGACAACGTCGTCACCCTGGCTCTGGGACAGGGACGAAAAGTTCACGGGGCCGATCCCGTTGGGGTCGACGTATATGCAATTCGGACGTCCAAAGGGCTCTGGCAGGCGTCCGGTACCGTCAAGGCTGTTTCCGGGAAGCGTGCCCTTCTCCCCGCCACCCAGCATCACCATCTGCTGGAGGGGCGTGACCTGCTTCGGCACGGGACGATTCAGGAAGTTCAGGAAAATCCGTCGAAGCCCGCCTTCGTCCAGGGGCATCACGAGCATCATGGTCATCATGATGACCATAGTCACGATCATGACCATGATCATGACCACGATCACGGGAGCGATGAAGACTTTTACGAGAAGAACCGGGCGAAACTGGTTCCCGGGTCTGATCAGCCAACGTTCTATCCGGATATGCCGTATCACGGCCCTCAGTGGGGACTGACGATCAATCTGTCCGCCTGCACCGGATGTAACGCGTGTGTTCTGGCCTGCCAGTCCGAAAACAACGTTCCTGTCGTAGGAGGGGATCAGGTCGCTCGCGGACGCGAGATGCACTGGCTCCGCATCGACAGTTACTTCGAAGGACCGGTCGAAGATCCGGATGAGATTCTTCACCAGCCGGTCATGTGTATGCACTGCGAACACGCTCCATGTGAGCCAGTTTGCCCTGTCGGTGCAACGACGCATAGCCAGGAGGGGTTGAACGAAATGACGTACAACCGCTGCATTGGAACGCGTTATTGCTCGAACAACTGCCCGTACAAAGTCCGGCGGTTTAACTTCCTCGACTATCATGTTGAGGACAAGCTGCTGCCGGTTCTGCAGTTGAAAGAGAATCCGAACGTCACTGTCCGCAGCCGTGGCGTGATGGAGAAATGTACTTACTGCGTCCAGCGGATCAGCTCTGCCCGAATCCGGTCGAAGATCGAAGGACGGGAGATCATGGATGGCGAAGTTGTGACCGCATGTCAGTCGGCCTGTCCGACTCAGGCGATCACGTTCGGAAACATTGCTGATCCGAATTCCGCTGTTGCCAAGACAAAACTTCACCCGCTGAATTATGGAATGCTGTCGGAACTGAACACCCGACCCCGCACCTCCTATCTCGCGGCCGTCAAGAACCCTAATCCTGCTCTGGCCAATGCCAAGACTGCCGCGAAGGAGCACGCATGAGCGAACATACTCCTTCCATTGACGCACACCACCACGGATCTCATCACGTGAAGACACAGAACGAGATCCGTTCAGTCACCGACCAGATCAGCGCGATTGTGCTGAAGCGCGGGACTCCCGCCGGCTGGTATATCGGTTTCGGAATTGGTTTTATCCTTCTGAATCTTCTCCTCCTGAGCGTTGCCTGGCTCCTCATTAAAGGGGTTGGGATCTGGGGGGTGAACATTCCGGTGGCGTGGGGATTCGCGATCATCAACTTCGTGTGGTGGATCGGAATCGGTCACGCCGGAACGCTGATTTCGGCGGTCCTTCTGCTGTTCAAGCAGAACTGGCGAACCTCGATCAACCGCTTCGCCGAAGCGATGACGTTGTTCGCGGTGGCCTGTGCAGGGGTCTTCCCACTGATTCACCTGGGGCGACCACAGTACTTCTACTGGTTGTTCCCCTACCCCAGTACGATGGGTGTCTGGCCACAGTTCCGAAGCCCGCTGGTGTGGGACTGCTTCGCGGTCAGTACCTATGCGACCGTCTCACTGCTGTTCTGGTACATCGGTCTGGTTCCCGACTTGGCCACTCTCCGTGACCGGGCTCAGAATTGGTACGCCCGCGTGATTTACGGCATCCTTGCTCTGGGATGGCGCGGTTCCTCGCGGCACTGGAAGCGTTACACCGAAGCCTACCTGCTCCTTGCAGGTCTGGCGACTCCGCTGGTGGTCTCGGTGCATACGATCGTGAGTTTCGACTTTGCTGTTGCCCAGCTCCCTGGGTGGCACGCGACAATTTTCCCGCCGTACTTCGTGGCGGGGGCGATTTACTCTGGATTTGCAATGGTGGTCACCATTGCCCTTCCGCTGCGATATGCCTACGGCCTCAAAGACTTCCTGACCGACTGGCACTTTGACAACATGGCCAAAGTGATGCTGGCGGCGGGGCTGGTGGTCGGCTACGGGTACCTGATGGAGCATTTCATCGCGTACTACACCGCCCACAACTATGAAGAAGACATGATGTTCAAGGTCCGTATGCTGGGACCCTATGCCTGGTCCTACTGGATGCTGATCCTGTGCAACGTCCTGATTCCACAGCTGCTGTGGTTCCGCTGGGCACGTCTGAACCCGTATGTCCTATTCGTGATTGCGATCATCATCAACATCGGAATGTGGCTTGAGCGATTCGTCATCGTCGTGACCAGCCTTCACCGGGACTTCCTCCCCTCTTCGTGGGATATGTACTACCCCACGTTCTGGGACTGGTCGACCTACCTCGGCACCATCGGGCTGTTCGTGTCGCTGCTGTTCATCTTCATTCGCGTTCTGCCCATGATTTCGATCTTCGAAATGCGTGAGCTGGTTCATCACGAAGGCCACGAAGGAGGGAATGAATGAGACCTGACCCTCGCGAGACATATGGACTCTTGGCCCAGTTCGATGACACCGATACGTTGATCAAAGCGGCCGAAACACTCACAGCCAAGGGATACACCAAGGTCGAAGCCTACTCTCCGTTTCCGGTTGAAGGGCTTGCAGAAGCGCTGAACTTCAAGCGGACACGGCTGGCGTATCTGGTGTTGATGGGTGGAATAATCGGTTGTGCCGTTGGTTACGGGATGCAGTACTGGATTTCGGCAATTGCCTATCCGGTGAACATTGGGGGACGGCCTTACAACAGCTGGCCAGCCTTCATCCCGGTGACGTTCGAGTGCATGATTCTGTTTGCATCACTGACAACGGTGTTTGGAATGCTGGCCCTCAACGGCCTTCCGCGTCCTTATCATCCGTTGTTTGAAGTTCCGCAGTTTGATCATGCCTCAACAGATGGATACTTCATCGGGGTTCAGGTGATTGATCCCCTGTTCGATCTGGATGAAACCGCAAAACTCCTTCAAGAGCTGAAGGCGCGGGAGGTGATTCGGGTTCCTGCATCGAAGGAACACTGATTCACTCGTCCCAGTTGGATTTCGTAACGATGTCGGTACGCGGAGAGCAAATTTTTTCCGCCCGGATGACAAGCACATGACCCAAGTGAATTCCACCAATTCGAATCTCCGGAAGGTCTCGCCCCTAGCAGGCGGAAGGACCGGGGTCGGGCTGATGCTCGCGCTGCTGCTGGCTTCCGGGTGTGTCCAGGAGATGGCCAATCAGCCTCGTGTTGATGTCATGGAGCCATCTCCGTTCGAGTTCCTCAAGCCGGAGAACCGGACACCTGTTCCAGGGACGATTGCTCGTGGGCAGAACTTTGCGGACACCCCCGCTAATACCGGCCGGGAAGGAAATGAACTGGTTGCGAAGATCCCCATTCCGGTGACGGAAGAACTCCTGAAGCGGGGACAGCAGCGTTACAACATTTTCTGCAAATACTGCCACGGGGATTCCGGAAGCGGTGACGGTCTGGTGGTTCAGCGAGGCTTCCCTGCTCCGCCGAGTTACCACATCGAACGACTTCGGAACATCTCTGACGGACATTTGTACGTCACGATCAAGGATGGTCTGGGGCGAATGCCTCGGTTCGGAAATCGGATCGACGTGAACGATCGATGGGCCATCGTGGCATATATCCGGGCATTGCAGGTTAGCCAGAGTGCAACCGGCAGTGAACTGAGCCCCTCGGACCTCGAACATCTCAAATAACATTAACAACACGTCGGGACATCGAATTTCCGCATGAGCGCCACCGTCACACAATCCGACTCTCGGCCCGCCACTCCCCGTTCGGGACCATGGCTGGGGGTGTCCGTTGTGGCAGGCATTGCCTGTGCCGCGATCGGATTTGCCACCCCCGCTGCGTTCTGGACCGGATATCTCGTCGCGGCCGTGTTCTGGATGAGCATTTCCGCAGGATGTCTGGGGATCACCTTGGTCCACGGAGTGAGTGGAGGACGCTGGGGACGCTTTATCGGGCGCGCATTGCATGCTGGCCTGGGGACGCTTTGGTTCTCCCTGCTGGCCTGCTGGGTTCTTGCTCTGGCGGCCGGATATGTGTTCCCGTGGGCGGGGGCATATGGACATCTGAACAAGCATCAGCAGGTCTGGCTGTCCCCAGCTGTTGTCGGGATTCGATTCGCTGTGATCTGTTTGATCTGGTTGGCTTATTCAACCTGGCTCAACGCCCGATATCGTCGGGATGCAGCTGATCCTGTGAGCGAAATGCCCCAGGTGGTTCCCGCGATTGGTGTGCTGCTGTTCTTCATTTCCTTCAGCATTGTCGCCATCGATTTCATGATGGCACTATCACCAGCCTGGGCGTCCTCCATGTATCCGGTGATCCGGATCATGAACTGTGCCGTCTCTGCAATGGCGGTCTGTGCGATTGCAACGAATCGAAATCTGATCAATCCGGATGCCGAAAAGATTGGTCGCGTCCTGGATATTGGAAACCTGCTTCAGGCGTTCAACCTGTTGTGGACCTATACATCGTTCTCGCAATACATCCTGATCTGGACCGGCGATATCGCTTCGGAAGTTGAGTACTACATGCAGCGACGAACGCCGTTCTGGTTTCCGGTCAGCTTTATCCTGTTTGGCTTGCACTTTGTCTTGCCGTTCCTGCTGTTGTTAGCTCGTAGCGTCAAGAAAGGTCCTGTTGCCCAGACACGTGTGGCCTGGTTGCTTCTGGTGATGTGCTTCCTTGACGTTGCCTGGACATTGCTGCCTTCCAGTCCTGTGGCAACCTTCCCGGCAATGGCATCAGCCGTACTGGCAACGGCAGCCATCGGAGGTATCTGGATCTTCCTGTTCCAGCGGAGTTTTGCCGTTCTTCCTGACATGGCAATGGAGGATGACGAACACGCGGAGGCTCATCACGCGATTCATCCGATCTCAGGAGACACGATATGAGTCACCATGATAATCACGACCATGGCCCCGCTCCGGGACAGGAGATTCCGATTGAGGATCGGGTGTTCATCAAGTCCAGATACGTCTTTGCCGGTCTGATCGGACTGGGAACGATGATTGTTGTTTCCATGGGGTTGATGCGAGCCTTTGATCTCGCGTTGACTGATGGGGCAACCCGGATCAATGCCTTGGAGACGGAAAAGCAGATCAGCATGATCAAGCGAGCTGCCCCGCTCGATCCAGATCAGCAGGCTCAGCGCCGCAAGTATGATCACGAGCAGGCGGAACTCCTCTCCAGCTATGCATGGATCAACAAGAAAGATGACGTGGCACGAGTTCCAATTCAGCGAGCCATGGAAATCGTAGTGAAGAAGTACGGACAGGCAGAATGACCCGGAGTTTACACATCCCTGGAATCGCGCGCAGCGCCTGGCAATGGGGGCTTTCTCTATTGCTGCTGAGTCTGTGCGTGCCTTCCATTGGGCTGGCACAGGGACCACCTCCGGACATTGGTTTTGACCAGAAACTGGGAGACCAGATTCCGCTGGATCTCAAACTGACAAACCAGAATGGGGATCTGGTCGAACTGAGATCCTATTTTGGGAAAAAGCCGGTTGTATTGGTTCCGGTTTACTACAAGTGTCCAATGCTCTGCGGACTGGAGCTGAATGGTCTGGTTCGTTGCCTTCGGGCATTGGATATGACGGTGGATATGAAGGCGAAGCAGGATTTTGAAATCCTGACCTTCAGCTTCGATCCGCGGGAGTCGAGCGAACTGGCGGCCAGAAAGCGAAAGCAGTACCTGGCCCAGTATGGATGCCCGGAAGCGGAAGATGGCTGGCACTTCATGACGGGAGACGAAGAGACACTCAAGACTCTTTGCAACGCAATTGGTTTTCGCGCGAAGTACGACGAAGTCAGCGGCGATTATGCCCATGCTGCAGGGATTGTTGTCTGCACACCCGATGGCGTGATCTCGCGGTATCTGTATGGCGTCGAGTTCGCTCCGAAGGACCTGAGGCTTGCGGTGCTTGAGTCTGGGCAAGGGAAAGTCGGGAGTCTGGCAGAGCATATCCTGATGTTCTGCTACCGATACGATCCCACACAAGGGAAATACGGACTGGCAATTTTGAATCTGCTTCGCGCAAGTGGTGTATTGACCGTGCTGATTCTGGCTGGGGGAGTTGGTTGGATGTTGAAACGGGACCGGAACGCAGCGCGCCACCCGGGCCGCCTGGAGGGAGCCCGTCATGGTTGATCAGATCTTCCATTTCTTGCCGGAATCGGCGTCGAATTTTTCCGGGCGAGTGGATGCTCTCTACCTGTTTATGGTGGGCGTCACCGTTCTGGCTATGGTCGCTGTCTGTCTGATGGTGATCGGGTTTGCGATTTACTTCCGCCGTGGCAGGAAGGTGAATCGAACCGGACAGATGCACAATAACTTCATGGAAATCATCTGGGCGAGTGCTCCATTTGCCTTCACCATGATTGTGTTCTTCTGGGGAGCTCTGCTTTTTTACGAGATGCAGACTCCTCCCGAAGATGCACTGGAGATTGAAGTGGTCGGTAAGCAATGGATGTGGAAAACCCAGCATCCAGGCGGACGATCCGAAATCAACTCCCTGCATGTTCCTGTTGGGCAGCCTATCCGGCTGCGAATGATCAGCGAAGATGTGATTCACAGCTTCTTCATTCCAGCTTTCCGCCTGAAGCAGGACGTTCTTCCCGCGTATTACACACAGATGTGGTTCACGCCAACCCGCACGGGAACGTACCACCTGTTCTGTGCCGAGTACTGTGGAACGGAACACTCTTTGATGATTGGAAAAGTGACCGTTCTGGAGCAGGCTGAATATGCCCGCTGGCTGGCGGGTGAGTCTTCCGAGCCGGCACATGTAGTGGGACAGAAGCTCTACGAACGCTTCCGGTGTGACTCCTGCCATAAGTCGAATGGCACCGGAAACGGACCTGCTCTGGAAGGGGTCTTCGGAAAACTCCGCCCATTGGCGGGTGGTGGAATGGTCACGGCAAATGAGCAGTATCTGCGGGATTCCATCCTGAATCCGCACAAGCAGATTGTCGCTGGATTCCAGGCGGTGATGCCCAACTTCCAGGGACAGATCTCCGAAGCAGACGCATTGGCGATTATTGCCTACCTGAAGACATTGAAGCCGGCAGGAGCCGAACCGGCTTCACCCGCCGAGCAGACGCCTCCAACTGTGGATGCGCCGGCAACGAATTGATGGAATCGATTCTGAGCGACGTCAGGAACAGTTCCGAATCGCCGTGAACGATTGAAGTCAGTGATTGAACCTCGAATCGAGTGAACTTGGAAGTTTGGTCTCGTGAAACGCAACTATCTCAATGCGGACTACAACGTCTGGTCCTGGTTTTTCACCGGAGACCACAAACGGATTGCGATTCTCTACCTGATCAGCATCACTCTGTTCTTCTTTCTGGGGGGAGCAGCCGCAGTGCTGTTCCGTCTGGAGCTGCTGACTCCGAATGCGGATCTGGTCCTTCCTGAGACGTACAACAAGCTCTTTACGATCCACGGGATCATCATGGTGTTTCTGTTCCTCATTCCGTCGGTTCCGGCGGTTTTAGGGAACTTCCTGATGCCGATCATGCTGGGGGCTCGCGACCTGGCCTTCCCGAAGCTGAATCTCGCCAGCTGGTACATCTTCATGCTCGGGGGAGCATTTGCGATGTGGGCGCTGATCACGGGAGGGGTCGACACCGGGTGGACCTTCTATACTCCGTACTCCAGCACCTATGGGAACTCGGCCGTTCTGGCGGCTGCGGTTGGGATTTTTATCGTCGGATTCTCGACGATTCTGACCTCGCTGAACTTCATCGTGACGACGCACACGATGCGGGCGCCTGGTCTGACCTGGTTCCGTCTCCCGCTGTTTGTCTGGGCCAACTACGCCACAAGCCTGATCGTGCTTCTGGGAACACCCGTTCTTGCGATCACGGTGCTGCTGGTTGGAATTGAGCGTTTCTTCCATGTCGGGATTTTTGATCCTCGACTCGGAGGAGACCCGTTGCTGTTCCAGCATCTGTTCTGGTTCTACTCACATCCCGCCGTGTACATCATGCTGCTTCCGTCCATGGGGGTGATTAGCGAGCTGGTGGCCTGTTTCTCGCGGAAGCGCGTTTTTGGATATTCCTTCGTGGCGTTTTCCAGTCTGGCCATCGCCGTTCTGGGCTTCCTGGTCTGGGGACACCATATGTTCGTGACCGGGCAGTCGATGTATGCCGGGTTCGTGTTCTCGTTCCTGAGTATGCTCGTCGCGATTCCGAGTGCGATCAAGGTCTTCAACTGGACAGCGACGATCTACAAGGGATCGGTGATCTGGAGCACTCCGATGCTCTATGCACTCGGGTTTCTCGGGCTGTTCACGATCGGAGGTCTCACCGGGCTGTTCCTGGCAACCATTGCGGTTGACGTCCATGTGCATGATACCTACTTCGTCGTGGCTCACTTCCACTATGTGATGGTGGGAGGGGTGGTCATGGCGTATCTGGGGGGAATTCACTTCTGGTGGCCGAAGATGACCGGCCGGATGTTCCCGGAAGGTTGGGGAAAGATCTCCGCAATTCTCATTTTCGTCGGATTCAACCTGACCTTCTTCCCGCAATTCATCCTTGGTTATCTGGGGATGCCTCGACGCTACCATGTCTACCCGGAAGAATTTCAGGTGCTCAACGTCCTATCCACAGCAGGAGCTTCGATTCTGGCTGCTGGATACCTCCTTCCCTTCAGTTACCTGATGTGGTCCCTGAAGTACGGCAAGAAGGCAGGACCGAATCCCTGGGGAGCGTGTGGACTGGAGTGGGAAACCGAATCTCCTCCGCCTACATTCAACTTTGACGAGATGCCGGTCGTGACCCGACCTGCATATGACTACGACCCGATCGCGGAGAATGAGCTTCCGCTTCCCCCGGAAATGCGGGGACTTGATGGGCCGACGACTCCAGTGGAG
>CALLWY010000211.1 GCA_938015865.1 uncultured Planctomicrobium sp. | reverse complement strand
CATCGTACAGCCGAGGCTGTAGAGATCGGCGCGAGCATCCACAAGATGGCTGTCAACCGCCTGTTCTGGGGCCAGGTAATCCGCAGTTCCGAGCACTTTTTCATCGTGGGCCACAGTCAGGGAATGGTCACCATCGTTGGTGCTGATCCGGGCCAGTCCCAGGTCCATCAGTTTCACTGTTCCATTCTGGTCGACAATGAAATTTCCCGGCTTCACATCCCGATGAACCATTCCTTCCGCGTGAGCATGCGCCAGACCAAGGGCTCCCTGGCGGATATACTCGGCAGCAGTGACGGCAGGGAGAGGGCCGGATTGCTGGACCAGATCGAACAGATTTCGACCTTCAACGTACTCCATGACGAGAAAGTGAATCTCGAGATTTCCGTCTTTCTCGTGATCGACGTCATAGGCACGAACGATATTGGGGTGATCAAGAGAAGCGACCGCCTGGGCCTCTCGGTGAAACCGCTGCAGGTAAGAGCTGTCCTTGACCAGCTTCCACGGAAGGACCTTGATAGCACAGCGACGGCGCATCAGCACATGCTCTGCCAGATAAACAGAACTCATCCCCCCTTTGCCAAGCAGCCGCAGCAGCTTGTATTTGCCGAGGAAGAATCCCTTGTATTTCCCTTGCAGCAGCTTGGTCGCCTGCCATTGGGTGATCAACTCCGATTCAACCAGTCTTTGAGCGAATGTGTCAGCAGTCGGAGGTAACTGATGCTGCGGGCAGGTCTCCAGAGCCCGGGCGATCGCGGACTCGTCAACAAGCCCGCTACGTCTCAGAACATTCAGAAAAGCTTCAAGAGACGCACTCATTCGATGGGATTGCACCGCCTCCAGACCGTGTGCAAATGCGACTGTCGGTAGCAGGAGTGTTGAAAGGATCGAAGGGAATTTATTTTAAGAGTATGGTACGAACCGTTTGAATGTACAGGGTACAGTTCCCCAGATTCGCACGTTCGTCGAGGAGCACTCCAGTTGCCCCTGAGCAGCTCTGGAAAAGTGGACCAAAGAAGGGGAGTCGGAAAGAACGTTGCAGCGGGACGCTCCGGATCAAAAAACTCCCCCCTCAGCGTCGTGGGGATTGAAGTACGGATGCGAGGTCGTTGACGTTCTGAATTGAAGATTCTGTGGAAATACGGCACCGTTCACAAAAGAGCGATTCCACGGTCTCTCTGGAATTCTCAAGAAATCCGGTCGACGACAGAAGCGGATCTGCCTCTTGTAACGATGCGAGGGGCAAAAAACCGTGAACCCACAGGCTCTTTTTCTCGTCTCTCGCCGGACGTTTGGTTACAATCCTTTGCAATTCCGTATCCGGTGGCGGAGACGGTCTATCCTCATTTACGCAATTTGCAGATGACATCAATCCGGAACTGATACGGCAATAGAGTTTCAAGTTGTTGCTGTGTCGTGGTTTATGTTAAATGCAGAGAGTCAGGTGCTCCCGTGGCGACACAATTGGATCAAAAGACACAAACACAGACTTTGACCGGATCTGAGATTCTGGTGGAATCATTGATTCGTCAGGGGGCTCAATTCGTCTTTGCCTATCCTGGCGGGGCAAGCATGCCGCTGCATCAGGCACTGCGTAAATCCCGCGATCGGATTCGGACCATCCTTCCCCGACACGAGCAGGGGGGAGGGTTCGCTGCTCAGGGGATTTCCAGAACCTCTGATGATGTCGGCGTTTGCATGGCGACAAGTGGTCCGGGGGCGACGAACCTCGTGACAGCCATTGCCGATGCAAAAATGGACAGCATCCCGCTGGTGGCTGTGACCGGGCAGGTCTTCCAGAAAGTGATTGGGACCGATGCCTTTCAGGAAACGCCGATTGTCGAGATCTGTCGGGCGGTCACCAAGCACCACTACATGATTACCGCAGAGGACCCGGATGATCCGGATTCAGTGCAGGAAGCCCTGCATAGCATTCCCCGTATTGTGAAAGAGGCCTTCTACCTGGCCAAGAGTGGTCGGCCCGGTCCTGTCCTGATCGACTTCCCCAAGAACATCCAGCTGGCATCCACGGACGCACCGGTCGACTTTGATCCGCCGATGTATCTGCCGGGATATCGTCCCGAACGCCGGAAGGTTGCGGACGAGCAGATCAAGCAGGTGATCGCAGCCATCCGTCGCTCCAAGCGTCCCATCCTTTACGTTGGGGGAGGATGCATCAATAGTGGAGCATCTGAAGAACTGACGAAGTTTGCGAAGAAATCCAACATCCCTGTCACCATGACGGTGATGGGACTCGGCGCGTTCCCCGGGGACGACCCGCAGTCTCTCCATATGCTGGGGATGCACGGAACCGTCTATGCAAACTATGCGATTAACGAAGCGGATCTATTGATCGCTCTCGGAGTCCGGTTTGACGATCGTGTGACCGGAAAGCTGGAAGAGTTCGCCAAACATGGAAAGATCATCCATGTTGATGTTGATCCTTCCGAAATGCACAAGAACAAGGAAGCCCACATCCCTATTGTGGCGGATGTGAAGGTCTTTCTTGAGCGGCTGAATGAACTCTTTGTCGGCGACGACGTCCCGGATACCGCAGCATGGTGGAATCAGATTAATGAGTGGAAAGAGAAGTATCCGCTCAAGTATCCGCAATCGGGAGACTACATCAGCCCGCAATACGCCATCGAAGAACTGTGGCGGCTCACAATTGATAAAGATCCGTATATTGCTGTGGGGGTGGGGCAGCACCAGATGTTTGCTGCCCAGTACTTCAAGTTCCGCAAGCCGAAGCGCTGGCTCTCCAGCTCCGGACTCGGGACAATGGGCTTTGGTCTCCCCGCTGCGATGGGCGTGCAGGCCCGCCATCCGGATTCACTGGTGATCGATATCGATGGAGATGGTTCGATCCTGATGAATATTCAGGAACTCGCCACACTCCACTGCGAGAAGCTTCCCGTCAAGATTCTGCTGCTGAACAACCAGCACCTTGGAATGGTGGTGCAATGGGAAGACCGCTTCATGGAAGGACGCCGGGCACATACCTATCTGGGGCCCATCGATCATCCGGAGTGGCTCGGAGAAGGGGAAGGGGGACACTACGAGGAGACATACCCCAACTTCGTGCAGATGGCAGAAAGCTTTGGCGTGCGTGCCCGTCAGGTCCGCAGCAAGGCCCAGCTGACCGAGGCCCTGACCGAAATGATCAACCACGATGGTCCGTATCTTCTCGACGTGATCTGCCCCTATCAGGCTCACGTGCTCCCGATGATCCCAGGGGGAGCGACCGTCCGGGACATCATCATCGAGTAGTCAACTCGCGATGAGTTGCGGTCCATCAGCAGTGCCCGTTTTACTGGTGCTGCCGGGGACTTGCGATGTGAGAGCGATTACCAGATTCAAAGAGCTGCACGGAACACTGTGCAGCTCTTTTTTGTTGAATCTGATCGTGAACCGGGTGGACTGTCGCTGAAGATCGAATGTGATCATCAAGGGAAGGGCATCCACTGCGATCCTACTGCGACCGGTGACCTGCCGGGCAGGTTCCATTGTCCAGCAGCTTCTCTCCGCATTGGGGGCACCGTATCGGGATCGGATTCAGGCCTGGAAACGATCGGACCGGGACAGGTTCCGCTTGTGGAGCCGGAGCGGCCGGAACTTTTTCCGCAACGGGTGGCTGCACTGGTCGAACAGGGATCGGGAAGTCAATTGGCTTCATGGATTCTTCCCGATTCCCGGTTGAGTGTTCAGCGGGGGCTATTACTTTCGTTGCGGGCGACGTGGGAAGCTGTAAGGAGACCTGTGCTTTCTGACCACTGCTGATGACAATTGCCTCAATGTGAACCCGTGCCTGTTCGTCGTAACGGATGGTCACTTCGACCGGCGAATTCACCGGGAGACCTTCTGGCAGACTGTCGATGACGCATTCTCCCAGTTCGACCCAACGGGAGTCCGTCGACGTTCCGCTTTCCACAATATGCAGGCGGACTTTTCGCTGGTTTGGAATCACCGTCCCGAACCGCTGTCGAAAAGCACACGGAAGTGGAGTGTTGGCAGCAATCAGATAATGCGGACGTCGCTGGCCTGTCCGGTCGTCGCGAATCAGTATCCCCAGCGATCGGCCACTGACGCTTTGCTGACGCATGCGGGAAAGCCGATCAGTTGCGTGACGTTCGAGAGTGGAATTCTCCATCCGTCGCCCGCTGAGGAGCATTCCGGCGTAATAGGCGGCCCCATGGCAGATGGACTGATCCGGGGAGAGGGACTGATTGAGTGTGGTTCCGCCCAGTCGATGGAGCATGTTCCGGACCATGGGCATGCGGGATGATCCCCCTGTTGCCAGAATGGTGTCTACATGTGCCCATCCCATCTTGTGATCCTTCAGCATCTGGCGGGTGATCTGTTCGGTCCGGTTGAGAAGGGGGGCTGTCAGTTCCTCAAACAATTGCCGGTCGATGGGGAATGATGTTCGTCTGCCCTGGTGGTGAATCACCAGCGTCGTTTTCGGCCGGACACTCAGCCCTCGTTTCACCAGTTCCACTTCGTTTGCGATCGCCTGCAGACATTCCCGGTCAAGCCGGGGATCGCTGATTGAAGACTCGACATAACGGTCACAGATCCAGTTCTCCAGCACCTTGTTCCAGTCGAGGCCGCCGAGCTGGAGGTCTCCTCCGGAAGCAATGACACGGACATTATGTTGATTGTATTTCACAAGGGAGAGATCGAAGGTCCCTCCCCCCAAATCGAAGACAAGGATGGTTTGCTCATTTGCCAGTTCTGCGAACCACAATCCTTCTCCCAGAACATAACACAGTGCCGCAGCGACCGGCTCATGAATAATGTCGACCCGTTCCAGCCCGGCAGCGAGTCCAGCTTCGACCGTGTCTCGCCGCTGAAGTTCACTGAACTGGGCTGGAACCGTGATAACCGCGTGCCGGATTCGTCCCAGATGGGGTTCCGCATCGGACAGCAGCTTCCGAAGGATGAAGGTGGAGATATCGCGCGGGCGGTAGACTCTCCTGTCGATGACCCAGCACTTCTTGGGGTCTCCCATATGTCGTTTGGCATACTGAATGACACGCTCGGGTGAAGTGACCGCATGTCGAAGGGCTTCTGTCCCGACGACGATATCATCCCCGTCGAACAGGACGACCGATGGAGTGGAGAGTTCTCCTTCCGCGTTGGGCAACGTGACAGGTTGTCCCTGCGGTGTCAGATAGGCCAATGAGGAATAGGTCGTGCCGAGGTCGATTCCGACAGGGACTGTCCCGGTTCGTTCTGCTGTTTGTCCCATGATGATTCCCGGAGTTCACAATGTGAGCTTTGTTTCATCAGGCCCTCTGAGTCGGACAACATTCTGTCCTCTTTGTCATCCATAGAGCCTCAGCGTCTGGTCCGCTTCCGCCTCACTCGACCGAACTGGCTCGACCGTCTTTCATATTCGTTGTCGAATCGACTTTGCCCGATTGGACCATTCCCGGTACCATAACACCGGATTCAGGGGCCTGAATCCAACCTCCGGCAATGTTTCCTCCCCCCTGTATTTCCAGTATTCACCGTTGACGGGCCTGCCATCAACTGAGACCGACATCAGATTCCAAAGCGGAATAGAACTGGTCGGCATGACGTTCCCAGGCTGTCGCCCCGTTTCCCGCCCAGACCAGACATTCATCCCTCTGCATCGAGACGACTTGATTTCATGCTGACGACCGATTTCGATTTTGATCCACGGACCCGGGTCCTGTCCGGTCCGGGGACGATTCAGCGACTGGGTGAAGTGGCTGAATCAATTCAGGCCCGACATGCCTTGGTAGTGACCGATCCCGGACTGAAAGCCGCTGGACATCTCCAGGTTGCCTTGGATCAGCTGGAACGGGCCGGAATTCGGGCCTCGATCTATGATGCGGTTCGGCCTGACCCGACGACACTCGATATTGAACACGGGACGGAACACGCTCGCCCACTCGGAGTTGACCTGATCATCGGTCTGGGGGGGGGAAGCAGTATGGACTGCGCCAAGGGGATCAATTTCCTGCTCACCAATGGCGGGAAGATGCACGACTACAAGGGGAGCGGCCGTGCCACCCGCCCGATGCTCCCGTTCATCGCCATTCCGACCACAGCAGGGACTGGGAGCGAAGCACAGTCTTACGCGGTGATCGCGGATGAAAAGACTCATATGAAAATGGCATGCGGAGACAAGAAGGCGCTAGCTCGCGTCGCCATTCTTGATCCGGAACTGACCATTACGATGCCTCCTCATGTGACCGCAGCTACCGGAGTGGACGCGCTCAGTCATGCTGTGGAGACATTTGTCACGTTGAAGGCCAATCGTGTGTCGCAGATGTTCAGCCAGCAGGCATGGCTCCTTCTCACGGCAGCACTTCCTCAGGTCATGACCCAGCCAGAGAATGTGCAGGCCCGTTCAGCGATGCAGCAGGGGGCTCATTTCGCAGGAGCCGCCATTGAAAATTCGATGCTGGGAGCAACTCACTCGCTGGCGAATCCTCTCTCCGCCCATTTCAATCTGGTTCATGGAATTGCGATCGGAGCCCTGCTTCCGTATGTCGTTGCCTACAATTCAAAGGATGAGCGGGCCAATTCGCTCTACCGATGGCTGGCCCAGTTGGCCGGACTGGGAGATGTCGGAGATGCGGATCTGATCGACAAGTTGGTCCATCATCTGATTCATCTCGTGGAACGTTCCGGACAGCCGACGAACCTGAAGGATTGCGGCGTGGATGAATCACTCTTGCCGCAGATGGCTGCCGAGGCGTCTGAGCAATGGACCGCCCAGTTCAATCCCCGTCCCGTGACCTCTGACTCTCTTCTGGAGATTTACCAGTGCGCGTACCACGGAATCGCCGAAACTTCCTGAAGTATTCGACCGGTCTGGCTGGGGTGGCGGCATGGAACCTCTTCTTGTCAGGAAGCCGTGTGCCAGCGACAGCGATGGCGGACAGTCCGGACCCAAAGCTCGATCAATGGACCACGTTTCGAAACGGGCCTCATAACCATGGGCTGGCTCAGACACAACTTCCTCTTTCACTGGAAGTGAAGTGGTCTCTTGAGACCCCGGATGGAACCGCGTCGACTGCTGTCATTTCCGGGGGACGGGTCTATATGGGGGCTTTATGCGGTGATGTCTACTGCATTGATCTGAAGTCCGGGGAGGTGATCTGGACATATAAATCGATCGACGAAGTGGAGCCGAACGGCTTTGCCCCCGGTTTCAACGCTCCGGCAGCGATCGATGATTCCCGCGTCTATCTCGGAGATGATCAGGGGACATTTCATGTAATCGACCGGCAGACCGGCCGACGGATCTGGACAGCGGAGACCGGTGCCGAAATCGTCGGGGGAGCGCAGTTTTACGGAGACCGCGTTCTCTTTGGCTCGCACGATGGACTCCTGTACTGCCACGAAGCAGCGACCGGAAAACTGATCTGGAAAACCGAGACAAAAGGTCCGGTCAACGCGACCCCCTGTCTTTCGGAAAAATACACATTCACAACGGGGTGTGATCAGCCGATTCTCCGTGTGATGGATGTGGAAACCGGACAACAGGTGTCTGAAATTCCGCTAGGATCGCTCCTGATTGCCTCTCCTGCGATTTGGGACGACATCCTGTATTTCGGAACAGGCGATGGCATCGTTTACGCTCTCGACTGGAAGAAAAAATCGATTGTCTGGCAGTTCTCGATTCCGGGACGCGACCAGCAGATGGCGTCGTCTCCGGCGTTGACCGAAGAGCTGCTGGTCATCGGAAGCCGCGACAAGCACGTTTATTGTCTGGAGCGAGGTACCGGCACGCTGAAATGGAGCTTCAAGACGCGAGCGAAAGTTGATTCATCTCCCGTGATCGCGGGAGACCGGGTTTATTTCGGATCAGCCGATCGCACCGTTTACGGTCTCGATCTGAAGACAGGGGAACCGGTCTGGAAGACGGGTGTGGAACGATCGGTGACAGGGTCACCGGCCATTGCTCAGGGTTGTCTGGTGATTGGAACCGATTCCGCCAAAGGGAAGATCTTCTGCTTCGGGGGGGCTTAAAAAAGAACGAGCGGGACTTTTCTCCGCTCGTTCGTCTGCTTCCCGGGATTTCTGCCTCACGCGGGTTTCTCCCGCTATGAACGTCTACGCCCATTTTAGGCCAGTTTCGGTGAATGGTCGTGGAGGAGAAGTAGTGCCTGCCGGGTTCGGCATGTGCTTGATCCGACGACTCCGTGCGGATG
>CALLWY010000210.1 GCA_938015865.1 uncultured Planctomicrobium sp. | reverse complement strand
AAACATGCTCGACCGGACATTGTCTGTTTATGAAGAACTCGCTGCGGCCTGAAACTCAGTGTGCTGCGGTGACTCCATGAATAAAACATTGAATTTGATATTGGAAAGAACCCCGGACTCGTGCAGAGGTGTCTTCAGGGAAGGAAGACAGACGAGGCGACGGGCGCGTTCAGGAGGAGACGCAAATGAACTGGTCTGGAGTCCTACATGCCCGCCGCGCTCCGATGCCGCTGTTTCAGGATCTGGCCAAGGTGGCTCGTAAAGACCCGACCATCGGTTTTTTCTGGTGCCTGGCAACGATTCATGTCGTCTTCTGGACCGTTCTGGCAACGCTGACGCAGCCAAACCTCCCTGCACAAACGCTGGAACTGCTCACCAGCGGACGTGAACTCGCGTGGGGATATTCCACACACCCCCCGATGGGAGTCTGGCTGGCCTCTGCTGTCAGCTCTATTGCCGCGCCATCGAACTGGCCGGTCTATCTTCTGGCCCAGCTCTGCGGAATGGTCAGCGTCTGGTCCGCGTGGAAGCTCGCCCGCAAGTTTCTTCACCCATGGACCGCTTTGTGTGCCGCCTTCGTGCTTCTGGGAGGGTATTCCTGTACCATCGCAGCCACCTCGTTCACCGGCGACCAGCTTGCTGGGGCATTCTGGTCCCTGAGCATCTATCAGTTCTTTAATGCTTTGACGCATGAGCGCCGCCGTTACTGGGCGCTGACTGGTCTGTTTCTGGCGATGGGACTGCTCAGCAGCTACGGCACGCTCCTGCTGATCATCACAATGTTCGTCTTCACTCTCGTTGACGATCGGGCACGGCTGTGCTGGGATTCCTCCTGGCCATTTCTGGCCGGAATGGCAATGGTCGCGATGGTGATGCCCCACTTCGTGTGGCTAGTGAATCATCAGTTCCTGACCGTTCAGGCCGGAATTGAACGCTCTGTCTCGTTCGCGCATCACCTGATTCAGCCGCTGTCCTTCCTGGGAACTCAGCTTCTGTGCGTCATTCCGGTGATCCTGATCCTCACTCCACTGGTCGCGTGGTTCAGCTTTGAAGAACCGGCACGAACGGAATCCAGTGACGATCGGGACTTTGCCCGGCGATACCTGCTGTGGATGACCTGCCTTCCTCCTGCAATCACGTTTGCCCTTTCCCTCATGGCTGGTCCCAGCTCGGGACTGTTTGCCGGTGTGACAAACTGGAGCTATCTCGGCGTGGCGGTGCTGATGTGGGGGCATCTGAGTGAGACACGCCTCTCCTGGCGCCGATCAATCATCCGAATCGGAACGTTTGTCGGACTGTTCGCCGCAGCAATGGTGGCATTGAACATCATGGTCCCGCAGATTCAGCGACAGGGAGTCGCCACTCAGTTTCCGGGGGCGGAACTGTCGCAGACCATCGAGTCGATCTGGAAGAACTTCGGCTATGCCGGTCGGACACCTGTTGTCGCTGGCCCCTCCGAACTGGTTCGGAATGCCGCGTGGTATGCCCAACATCGGGGGATCAAGAGCTACGCTGACCTCGATCCGAAAAAGAATCCCGACGTCAATGACGAGACACTTCGTCGCGAAGGGGGAATCATTGTCTGGAATCTGGACGATCCCTCCGCCCCCACTCCGGCCGATCTCCAGCGCCGATTCGGCAATGTCACGTTTGTCAATCCGGTCGATCTGCACTGGAAGAATGACTCCGCATTGCCTGCTGTTCAGGTTGGAATGGCTGTGGTTCATCCCGCAGATGTTCCCGCCACAGCGGGGAATCCTTCCGCAGTGACCCCGGCTAATGCCACCTATTCGTCATCCATCCCAACTCCGGCGCCCATCCAATCGTCGATCCCGCAGCCTGCTTCCCAGCCGACGGGCTATGCTCCAAATCCGTATGCCTCTTATCCAGCATATCCAGCAGAACCTTCGAATGTGGGAAGCACGACGCAGACTCCAACGTCCTCCACGGTGACTCCGTCAACAACCATTCCGGGGATGACCTCGCAAGGATTCCTGCCTCCGCAGACTCCTGGAACACCGGCCAATGCAACACAATACGGGACAACAACACCATCACCACTCAGCAGTTCCACCAACGGACCTGCAACGGGATCGTCTCTGGGGACACTTCCGACGACAACCTCGCCCGGTTCCTCAGAGATTCTCCGGTTCGAAGCAGACAGCTTGAGGAACAATGAGCCTTCACGTTACGACTCAACAGGTCGTCCTCAGACACTTCCTGCAACGTCACTCCCGTCTTCTCCCACAGGAACGACCGGGGGATATCCATCATCGCCACCGTCAACAGTTTCACCATCATTGAGCGACGACGATCTGGTCATGCCTTTTGACGACATTAAGGCTCCAGCTCCAGCCACAACACCTGCCCCTGCCCAAAAGGAACCGACGACGGATCTTCTGCTGCCACCGAACTACCCTGCGGCAAACTTCCCACTTGATGGTTCGACGACGAACGTCAAACCGCTTCCGTCCAGCCAGAATGGAGCGACACCATCGCCAATGACGTCTCCACTTCCGGCCGGGAATTCGACAACGGTCAAACCGTCAACATCACTGCCGTCGGGCACTCCAAGCACGCTGGAAGACCTGTGGTCGAAATTCCCCTCAACCGGAACTGGGGCAACAAATCCTCCGGAGACTCCAAAGCCGGCTCCGACATCGCCGTCTTCTTCGACCATCGATCCGTTTGATCTGATCCTTCCGACATCTCCAACTTCGAAGACAACGGCACCCACAGCACCGGAATTACCGACGCTAAAGACGCCGACAGAGTCTCGCCCCGGCCTAACGGAGAACTAATGGCCGTTTAACCCTGCCTCTGGGGAGAGCCGCGGTCATTTGGTTGCTCCATCACGCTGTTGGTCGCTGCTGGAGCCGGATACGTTCGTGAGATGCGTTCTTAAAGAAGTTGTTTTTCTCTCCCGTTGAGCCTCTCCGATTTCGCGTCTTTGCGTTCAATTCTCTTTTCCATTTGGAGAACCATTCCCCAGAATGGAAATAGCTCTTTTCACAGACGCCAGTCCTTCCATCGGTTGACGACTGGTAATGAAAACGCAGAAGCGGAGTGACGCTGGGACACAGAAAATGACTTGGCCCCGGTCTCAGGAACGCTGAATGCCGCTGACGACGGTGTACCCACGTGCTTCAGCCGGGGTGACTTCGTCGAAAAGCTGTTCCATGCGGGCGACCAGCCATTCGGCATGTTTCGTCACCATCAGGACTCGTCCCCCCGGGCGAAGTCCCCTTCGGGCGGTCTGCAGGAAAATCTCTGCAATCTGGTGATGTGAGAAGTACGGGGGATTGCCGGCTGCCAGATCAAACGTTCCCGTCAGGTCGTGCGTCTCCCTAGTCTGTGGATCGGTCACAGTGAGATCTCCATCCGCAGTCAGTCCGGTAGTGAGAGTCGCGATTTCGTTCAGCTGCGCTCCGACCTCGGCACACTGAACCGCCCGGGCGTTCGAGTCGATGCAATGGACCCTCACGCCAGGCACACGCAGGGCCGCTGCCAGCCCCACCGCCCCGGAACCACATCCGATATCGAGGACCGAATCCCCCTCCCGGACGTCCATCGCCTCAATGAGGACGCGTGCGCCCAGATCAAGCCGACGATGGCTGAACACTCCCGGCCGCGTCACTGCCTGAACGAGAGTTTCCCCGTCACGAAAGGCAAACTGACAGGAAAAGTCGCGGCGTCGCTTAAGCGCTTTGATCTTCTTCAGACGGTAAACGACGCCATGTCGTTTCGGAGTCCGATCGAGATTCTTTCCGAGTTTTTCGATCTCGTGATGTAGCCAGACGTCTTTGGGATTATCAACAGTGGCGATCAACTGTCCCCCGTCAACCAGAAGGTCATACCCCTGTTGGAGCCAATCGCGAGTCAGCTCTGCTTCCCCTCCGCGACTCACCGGGAGAACGAACAGGTCAATCTCCTCGCGTGGCAGATCAGGCGAGCAGATGACGTTGACGTTGGGAAGTGACCGGGTCAGCTCCATGCTGTCTTCAGCTGGATACAGATCCAGAAAATGACAGGTCACCTCGGCATCCGGGAGCTTTTCGGCAAGTGCGGCGGCACACTGGGCGCGTCCCACGGTTTTGCACAAGGCCCGACGTGCCGTGACCGTCGCACAGGCATTGACCGCGAGCCGCTCAGAAATGGGAAGTTTCAAATCCTTGAGGTCGCGCTCATCCATCTCAATCGTCAGCCTTACAAATTCCCATCGGGATTCCGTTGCCACCTCCATTCCGAAATCAGGAAAGTGAAAGCGGCAACATCCCCTCAATCACATTAAGACGCCTTGGCGGTTTCGATTCGTGTGCAGCGTCCGATTTCCCGGACCGCCTGACGGAGACGCTGGGAATTTTCGACGATTGCCAACCGCAGATAACCTTCACCGTCTTCTCCGAACCCACGTCCGGGACTGACAGCGACTCCCCCCTCTTCCAGCAATTTCATGGCGAAATCGATTGAACCCATCTGTGCCCATGGCTCAGGAATTTTCGCCCAGACAAACATCCCTGCCTTGGGTTTTTCAATTTCCCAGCCCAGTCGGGACAGACTGTCACAAAGCACATCCCGCCGTCCCTGATATTCTTTGGCCAGGGCTTCAATGGCGGCGTCCCCGTGACGCATCGCCACGATCGCCGCAATCTGGATCGCCTGAAAAATTCCGTAATCGTAATACCCTTTGATGGTCGCCAGGGCGCGGACCATGTCACGATTCCCGCAACAGAATCCGATGCGCCAGCCGGCCATGCTGTAGCTTTTGCTCATCGTCGTCAGTTCGACACCGACATCCAGTGCGCCGGGAACCGACAGAAAGCTGGGAGCCATATATCCATCAAAGCAGATGTCGGCGTAGGCAAAGTCACTGATGACAAGGAAGCCATAAAGCTTTGCCAGCCTGACAAGTTCAACGTAGAAATCCCGTTCAACGACTGTGGACGACGGATTATGTGGGAAATTGACGATCACCACTTTCGGTTTGGGATACAGGTGCTCGCAGGTATAGGCCACATTCTGAAGGAACACATCCGGTTGGCGGACATCCAGCGCGATGACGTTTCCGGAAGCGAGCATCACCGAGTACATGTGAATCGGAAAGGTCGGTGACGGGACGATGGCGGTATCTCCTGGTCCCATGAGGGCCAGGCACATGTGGCTGAACCCTTCCTTGGATCCGAGGCAGGCGATGATTTCATCATCGTGATCCAGCTTGACGCCGTAACGACGCTCGTACCTCTTGGCGACTTCGCGGCGCAAGTTCCCGATTCCGTTCGCCACCGAGTACCGATGGTTCTTGGGATCTTTCAGCGCTTCGGCCAGCTTCTCCTGAACAATCGATTCCGGGGGATCGGTCGGGTTCCCCATTCCGAGGTCAATTACATCAATTCCCGCAACCCGTTTTTGATATTTCAGCTTGTTGATCTTGCCAAACAGGTAGGGTGGCAGCCGCTTCACGCGGTCAGCGACGGGAATCTGGAACGGTTTATCGGCAAATGGAACTTCGTTTTCACTGCGCATGGTTTCACCACGAATGGGAAAGTAAACGTATTGTTTTCTGTGACGCCAGCAGGACCGTACTGCTTCCTTGTTCCTCGATCATGAACAGTCGCGCTGGAATCTCGAATTTTCGGGAGCCACACCTGTCGGTCGTAGGGAGCTCCACAGTGCTCAAACAGCGTCAAATTCATCCTTCACAGGCAGACACCCCTGTGAAACAACGCTTGAAAACCGCATTTCAGGATTGAAGTTCCATGAAGTGTGCAGACAGACCGAGCGGCGGTTTCCCAGTTTCTCACATTTCCGGATCGAAAAAATCACGCTGGAACACTTGGGAAATCTTATCGACAATTCCGGTCGCAAGCGAGATTCAGTTCCTCCGGATTTTATGAGGACTCAAATTCAGCGATTCAGGCCGCAGCGGCAATTTCTGCCGATGCGGACCCTTCCCGTATCAGCGCGGGGGATGCACTTCGGCTTGCCTCCCCAATTAACACCGTCATCGAGAATATTTTCATAATGACTCTGCCCCCCTCAAATTCGCAATCCGCATGGATCGCAGGACAGCTGAATCCAGCGACAGAAAAACTTCTTGCCCACCCGGTCTACCACAGCCTGAAAACGATCTCTTCACTCCGTAAGTTCATGCGGGAGCACGTCTTTGCGGTTTGGGACTTTATGTCCCTCCTGAAGCGTCTTCAGCGTGAGTTCTGCGGATCGTCCGGGACCTGGGTCCCCCCCAGAGATCCCGATGTGGCTCGCTTTATCAACGAAATCGTGCTGGGCGAGGAGTCTGACACCAACGGACGCGGCGGGTTCACGAGTCACTTCGAGTTATATTTGTCGGCCATGGAAGAACTCGGAGCCGATTCCTCCCCTGTAAGGAGACTCGTTTCTGCCGTTCGGGAGAACGGTTCTGTCGAGGCAACTCTGGGCGAACTCCCCATTCGTCCCGAAACCCGTGACTTCGTCCGCTTCAATCTCAATACGGCTCAGACCAGCACGCCCTGGGAAGTGGCCGCCGTCTTCTGCTTTGGACGGGAGGACATTGTCCCGCACATGTTCCAGCGATTTCTCCCTTCTCTGCAGCAAGCGGGACTCGGAGCGGAACGATTTGAGTTTTACCTACAGCGACATATCGAGCTGGATGGAAATGAACATGGACCGCTGGCTCTGCGCCTGCTGGATTCCCTGCTCGAACAGTCATCCGAACGTGCTCAACAGGCCCTGAGCGCAGCCAAGCGAGCGATTGAACTGCGAATCCTGCTCTGGGACGGCATCATGGCCGAGGTGAGCGAGTCACCCGAAGAGTCATCAGGAGAGGCCGAGAGTTAACCAGATTTGGACTTCACCTCCGGACAAAGCAAAAGGCCCACCACGAAATGTGGTGGGCCCGCCTGACCCTGAACTGATGAACGGAATGCCGTCTGCGGTGGATTATGCCACCCGGCGCTGGACACTCTTCGTCTTGCGGACCCGAAGTTTTTCCCGGTATCCATTCTCCGCCTGTTCTTTCAGTCGGCTCAGCCCCTCCGAAAGAAGCGGCATCGCAACACACAGGTCTTTTCGAATTTTCTTTGTCTGAAGGGAACACTCCCCTTCACCGAATCCCTGCGGCGCTTCCGTCAGAGTGGATTCCCGTCGCAGTGCCAGCCACGGAAGTTCAAACTGGTTCGCCAGTCGCTGGGTAAAGGAGAGTGGAGAAACCCGCTCCGCTCCAGCGATGTGATAGGTTCCGGTCAGACCTTCTTCACAGGCGCGCATCACAATGTCGGCAAGATCGGTTGCGAGGATGGGGGTGGCGTGACGAATGTGGTCCTGCTCGACAACCCGACGTGTTTCAACACTCTTCAAGAGCGACTCTACCCAGCCACCATCTTCTCCAGCGGCAGACCAGCCAAAGGTGTTGGTCCGGATAAT
>CALLWY010000209.1 GCA_938015865.1 uncultured Planctomicrobium sp. | reverse complement strand
GCTGCTACAGCTACGACAACCTCGAGCGGATCGCGGACGATCCGGACATCGACACCGTGGGCCTGGTGATAATTGATGCACAACGATTCGGCGACCCGTTTCCCTTCGTCATAGCAGCTGCGAGGTCCGAGCGGATTGACATGGCCCCAGTAATCTTCCCGCTGGGGGTGAACCTCCGGGTCTCCATAGATTTCGGATGTGGATGTGTGGAGGATGCGGGCACGGCAGCGTTTTGCCAAACCGAGCATGTTCACCATCCCCACCGTGGATGTTTTGATTGTCTTGATCGCGTTGTACTGATAGGCCACCGGAGAGGCGGGACAGGCCAGGTTGTAAATGAGATCGGCTTCGATCACGAGAGGGAGGACGATGTCGTGCCGGATCAGTTCGAAATGGGGATTGGAAAGGAGATGGCGGATATTGTCCTTCCGGCCGGAGAAATAATTGTCGACGCAGATGACATCATGTCCGTCAGCCAGAAGTCGTTCGCATAGATGACTTCCCAGAAAACCTGCCCCGCCCGTTACCACCACCGATGCCATTTCCGATTCCTTCTCAAAGATCCCGACATCTGTCAGGAATGCTCAGCCCGGCGACATTCGACCATTCCCCTCTGATGCTTCTGGATTCTTCCCTTTGCTGATGAGAAGAATCGCGATGAATGGCAGCAACACCGACTGCTGCTCCCGATTCGGACTCATGTTGAATCAGAGGATCGCCAACTCCTTATCGTAACGGACTTAAGGCAGAATTCGGAGTCTGTGAACGATTGCAGTCAGAAAAATGTTTGCCGATGGATGACTGAGTGGTCGGCGCCTTGTCCCTTCAATTCGGCGATCTGGAGCATGGTCAACTGGATTGTGAGCCGAAATCTTCATCCTAAACCATGTTAATCACCCTGTACTCTGGCGGATTCCTTCATTATCGTTTGACAATCCGTCAAGTCGGAATGGAGCCAATCACCTGATTGCGGTCATCCGGATGGCTGGAACAGGGCCAATACTGGCGGTCCTTGTGATTCAGATCGATGTGTACGCAGTCGCGCTCGTCGGGTTCAGTTCAGACTGGAACATAACTTTTCTCACCGAAACGACGAACGCATCCTTAAGGAGAATGAATTCATGTCAGCGATCGAGGCACTTCCATACAAGGTGAAGAACCTTGACCTTGCCGAATTGGGCCGCAAGGAGATTGAGCTGGCCGAGTACGAAATGCCCGGTCTGATGGCGCTCCGCAGAAAATACGGGCCCAGCAAGCCTCTGAAAGGGGCTCGCATCGCCGGCTGTCTTCATATGACCATTCAGACAGCGGTGCTGATGGAGACTCTGGTGGAGCTTGGAGCGGAAGTCCGCTGGTCCAGCTGCAACATTTTCTCAACGCAGGATCAGGCCGCTGCTGCCATGGCGGCTGCCGGAATTCCGACCTTCGCCTGGAAAGGGGAAACCGAAGAAGAATTCAACTGGTGCATCGAGCAGACTCTGTTCTGGCCCGACGGGAAGCCGCTGAACATGATTCTGGACGACGGCGGCGACCTCACGCTGATGGTCCACGAAAAGTACCCCGAACTGCTGCCGGGGATCAAAGGTCTCTCTGAGGAGACGACGACTGGTGTGCATCGCCTGATGCAGATGCACGCTGCCGGAAAGCTGGGGCTTCCTGCGATCAACGTGAACGACTCTGTGACCAAGAGCAAGTTCGACAACCTGTACGGGTGTCGCGAGTCTCTGGCGGACGGCATCAAGCGGGCCACCGATGTGATGGTTGCCGGAAAGGTTGTGGTTGTCTGCGGCTATGGTGACGTCGGAAAAGGGTGTGCCGACGCAATGGATGGCCTGGGAGCCCGCGTTGTCGTGACGGAAATCGACCCGATTTGTGCCCTGCAGGCGGCAATGGAAGGGTATCAGGTCACGACGATGGACGAGGCTGCCAAGTTCGGGGACATCTTCGTCACTGCGACCGGGTGTATTAACGTCATCACCGGGCGTCATCTGGATGTGATGAAGCACAATGCAATTGTCTGCAATATCGGTCACTTCGATTCCGAGATCGATATTGCTTACCTCAAGAATCACAAGGACATCAAACGCGTTCGCGTGAAGTCGGAAGCAGATGTCGGCGGTCCTGTGGACAAGTTCATCTATCCTGATGGCAAGGCGATTCTCGTGCTGGCTGAGGGACGTCTGGTGAACCTCGGATGTGCAACAGGGCATCCCTCCTTCGTGATGTCCAACAGCTTCACGAATCAGGTTCTCGCCCAAATTGAGCTGTGGACCAAGTCCGATCAGTATGAGATCGGTGTTCACGTTCTTCCCAAGCATCTGGACGAAGAAGTGGCCCGCCTGCATCTGGAGCAGCTCGGCGTGAAGTTGACTGCCCTCACACAGGAGCAGGCCGATTATCTGGGTGTTCCGGTGAATGGCCCGTTCAAGCCAGATCATTACCGTTACTAATCGTCGCATCGGGATGGAGTCATATTGATGGCTCCCCTCCCCTGTCTGCGAATTTCAAGGCCACTGGTTGTCTCATTTGGACAATCAGTGGCCTTTCTTTTGCTATCGAGCAGGACGCATCGGGACTCTGGCAGGGTTCTGGTGAAGGACTTGATTGAAACGTCTTGTCAGGGAATGACTTCGGAGTTCTGAGACGTGTGCGGCAACTGTCATCGGAAATGGCGAAAATTGCCGTCAGACGCTGGGAAACCCCCTTTTCCTGCCAGTCTGGCCGCTTTTCTATTGCGGGTCATTTTGAAGAACTGCTATCCATGCCGCTCACATCGAGACGCATCGTTCCAGTGGAACGCTCCTGCTTTTCGATGGCGGAACACAGGCAGACGACATCGCTGCTGACGTGTTCAGGTCGTCGCAGGCAGGACACAGGCCACTCGTTGCTGCTCTCAGCTGAATTCCCATCCCCATTCCCTTCCCACCTCGAAGAACGGTTTCGATCAGGATGGTCGCAAGCCGTTGTTCTGGAATGCACCTGTCATGCAGGCAAGACGCCGTATTGCACTTCTACTGCCGTTGCTGTTCGCCACCTTCGGATTGGGGTGCAGCGAGATGAATCTGGCCAAGCCATTCGCATCGCGAGAAGAGGCGATGGAAAAGGAACGCCAGAAGAACGTTCGGGCCGCCATGCGAGGGGACGGCGGGCACTCGAAACTGATCGGCGATTACGTGAAGATCGGCGATAATGGTTACATCAAGGTTCAGGGGGTCGGGCTTGTCGACCGGCTCGACGGGACCGGCGAAGACCCACCGGCATCACCGCTTCGGACGATGCTGCTGGAAGATCTCCGGCAGAACGATGTTCGTGATCCGCAACGCTATATCAGCTCCCCGAATACCGCACTGGTCGTCGTGACCGCCTATATCCCTCCCATCTGCAAAAAGGGAGAAAAAATTGATGTGGAGGTCACTCTTCCCGATGGGACGGAAGCTGTCAGTCTGGCGGGGGGATGGCTCATGCCCTGCTACCTGCGGGAAATGGCACTCCTGAACGGAGAGGTTCGCGAAGGACGTCAGATCGCTCTGGCATCCGGTCCGGTGCTGATTGATGCCATTGGAGAAGCAGGAAAAGGTTCCTCGGTCTCGCATCTTCGCGGACGAATCCCCGGCGGGGCGACCTATTTGGGGGATAGCCGATGTCTGACTCTCTTCATTCGCAATGATTACGCAACGGTCCGTATGTCGCGGCAGATCGCTGAACGGATCGGAAAGCGATTCTACGATTACGACAACCATGGAATTCGCCGTCCGCTGGCGGAAGCGAAAACCGATTCGCGACTGGAACTCATCGTTCACAACCGATACGTGAACAACTACCCCCGGTACCTGCAGTGCATTCGGGCGATTGCCCTGACGGAAACCCCGGTCGATCGACACATCCGCATTCAACAGCTTCAGGAACAAATTCAGTTTGGTCCGACATCGGAGATGGCGGCCCTGCAATTGGAAGCGATCGGGACCGACTCCATTCCGGTGTTGAAACTGGGGCTGAATTCACCAGACCTCGAAGCCCGTTTTCATGCAGCGACGGCACTGGCCTATCTGGGGAATGCCGATGGTGTTCCCGCTCTGAAAGAGGCGGCTGAAAAGGAACCGGCCTTTCGAATCTTCGCACTGGCAGCCCTGTCGACCATCAGTGACGGAGCTGCGAGCGATGCACTGCGGGACCTGATGAACGTCGAGAGCGTTGAGACCCGGTACGGAGCGTTTCGGGCCCTTTCCACTCTTTCTCCGAATGATCCCTTCGTGAAAGGGGAGCAGCTGGAGGGGAACTGCACGCTGCATGCGATCCCCAGCACGGCCAAGCCGTTGATTCACATGACCCGGTTCAAGAAAGCGGAAATCGTCGTATTCGACGATCAGCAGCAACTTCAAATGCCCCTCGTGTTGCGGGCGGGGCATCGAATTCTCGTCCAGAATTCGGCTCAGAATGACAAAGTGGTCCTCAAGCGAATTGCTCCCGGAGAGCAGATTCAGGTCCGGGAAGTTTCTCCTCGCGTGATTGACGTGATCCGGGCTGCAAGCGAGCTGGGAGCCCAGTATCCTGACATTGTTCAGATGCTGGTTCAGGCGGAGCGGCAGCACAACCTGCCTGGCAAGATTGCGATTGATGAACTGCCTCAGCCGGGGCGGGTCTATGAACGACCGAGCGTCTCGGGTCCGAAGCCCGAATCCATGGAAGAGAACGTCGCTGCTCCGAACGTGACGGTGGGAGGACAGGGACTTCTTCCGAACCTGTTCGACGGACGGCCTCCTGAGTCGGAGCCTGGCCCGATCGAAAATGCGGTGCCGAAGAAGCCGCAGAAGGCATTACTCCGAGAATAAGTGGGTGTCTCAAATTGGCTCCCTCCGGAAAAGCCGGGGGGAGCCAATTTCTTTTATTCGAGCGTTGAAAAACCGCGTTCCAGACAGACCGGAAATGACCTGAAAAAATACGCGAACTGGAGTGTTTGCGGGGTTTGTTGTCTGCTTTGATGGTCCATTTGTGGGCGGCGCAGTAAGTGAGCTCAGAGGAATGAAATCTGCTGTTGATCCGGAACGCAGACTGCGGGACAATTCGCCCCCTATGCCCGACTCCTTCTGACAGTCTGTTTCTCATTCACCGTGCTGAAATCCCTGGAACTCTTTGGTTTCAAGAGCTTTGCGGACCGAACGCTGTTCGAGTTCGCTCCGGGGATTACGTGTGTTGTCGGTCCGAATGGAAGCGGAAAAAGCAACGTCGTTGATGCCATCAAGTGGATTCTTGGAGATCAAAGTGCCAAGAGCCTTCGTGGCAAGGAGATGTCTGACGTCATCTTCAACGGCTCCGCGGGACGGAAAGGGAGCGGGTTTGCTGAGGCGACACTCACATTTGACAATTCCAAGGGCCTGTTTGCGATCGATACCGCTGAGGTCCAGATTGGACGCCGGCTCTATCAGAGCGGGGATTCGGAGTATCTTCTCAATCGTGCTCCCGTCCGGCTGAAGGACATCCGCGACCTGTTCATGGGAACCGGGGCGGGAACCGCCGCCTACAGCATCATTGAACAGGGCCGGGTCGATCAGATCCTGCAAGCCAATCCAACCGCCCGCCGGGCTGTCTTCGAAGAGGCTGCTGGAATCAGCCGGTTCAAGGCCCGGCGCGTCGAAGCGGAGCGTCGACTGGAACGGGTGGCTCAAAACCTGTTGCGTCTGACCGATCTGGTGGATCAGGTTGAGTCGCAGCTGAATTCCACGCGGACGCAAGCGTCGAAAGCGGCAAAATACCGGGAACTCTCCGTCGAACTCAGAACGGCCTGGACAGGTCTGGCTGCCGATGACTATCGGGTCCTGAATGCCCGGCTGGCTGAGCAGCGAGAGGAATTGGCCCGTATCACCTCTCAACAGGAGGCTCTGCAGCTTGAGATCGATGCCATCGAGGCGGAGAAGAAAGAAACTGAGAGCCGCATTGCTGAGCTGGATGAAATTCTTCAGTCTCGCCAACAGGAACTCTCCCGGAATCGGCAGGCGATTTCCAGTCATACAACAACGATTCGCCATCAGTCTCTCCGACGGGAGGAGCTGGAGGCGGACCTGCTGCGAATTCGTCAGCAACGTCGGCCATTGGCCCGGCAGGTGGAGCTTGCCCGGCAGGAGTTGATAACCACAACGGAACAACTTCAGGCCTTCGAAGCAAGACTTGTCGAATCCCAGGAACAGCTGGCGAGTCGAGAGAAGCAACTGGAATCACTTGAGCTGATGGCGAAGGAGCAGCGGGCGCTCATCGCGGAGAAACGCAAGGGGCTGGCGGCGCTTGAGAAGCAGCGGCGTCAGCTGGGGGAGCGTCTGGTCGTTCTGGCTTCTCAGGCAGAAGCCGCAGTTCAGAGTCGGCAGCAGGCCATTGAACGGCTCAATGCGATTCAGCAGGAACTGGATGCCAATCGCGAAATTCAGGAACGCAAGACTGCCCTGCTCAAAGAAGCGGAGAGGGCGCTGCAGGAACGGCAGTCGCAACTGACTGAAGCCCAGCAGGCGCAGTGGAAAACGATTCAGCAGCGGACCGAAGCGGAACAGCAACTGGTTGTGTTGCGGGAGCGACGTAGCGCCGTTGAGGCCCGTCTGGGAGTTCTGGAAGAGCTTGAGCAAAAGCAGGAAGGGATCGCGATTGGAGTTCGCGAGATCTTGCAGCGGGCTGCGACGTCGCATTATCCCCCCTGGAATCGCATCCTTGGGACAGTCCGGGATCTTCTCGACGTCCCCATGGATCTGGCCCCCATCATTGATGCTGCGCTCGCGGATCGGTCTCAGCTCATTGCGATCAGCGATCTGGAACCCCTGCTCGACTACCTGAATCGCGGGGCTCCGCCTATTGATGGTCGGGTGGGCTTTATCAGCGTGAATGGGACATCCGGCTCAGAGGAAGGGGGATCAACAGAACCGGAAATTGATCTCACCGGGATGCCCGGAGTCTATGGGCGCGCCGATTTGCTGGTTCAGGAGCGAGAAAAGGCAAAGGGGCTCGCCAGACGCGTGCTCGGTGACACGTGGATTGTGGAATCGCTCGACCACGCAGCGAACGTCCTCAAAAACGGACCACTCACTCTTCGCGTTGTCACACTTCAGGGGGAAGTTCTTTCGGCGTCACACCTGCTTCATGTTGGGAGCATGCCGCACGAAACGTCCATTATCTCCCGAAAGAGCGAGCTCAAGCAGCTCAAAAATGAAATTCATCAACTTCAGAAGAACATCGAAGTCATTACCCAGCGGCAGCAGATTCTTACGGAGAAGCAGGAGCATCGTGTCACAGAGCTGGATCAACTTGAGGTGGAACTCAAGCAACTCTCTCACGCGGTGACAGAGCAGTCGACCCAGCTCAGCGGTCAGGCCCGCGAGGTCCAGCGTCTGGAAAAGGAATTCAGTGAACAGAACGCTGTTCTGGATAAACTGAATCAGCGTGAACAGTCCATCGCTCAGGAAATTGCATTTGTGCAGGAGAGTAGTTCCGCTGCGGAAACGGCCCTAACAGAGATGCGTAAGGAGCTGGAAGCGGAAGAGCTGCGCGTTCAGGAAATTCAGGAACTGCTCGACCGGATTCAGCTGGAGATCAAGGAAGAGCAACTGGAGCTGGCCAAGCATGAAGAGCGTCAACGGGGGCTGCGGCAGACGCAGATTCGATTGGCTCGTGATCAGGAACAGCGGGTTCAACAGCTGGACGACATGGTCGAGCGGTTCGACGAACTTCGTCGACTGCATCGGGAATCCTGTTTCGAAATCCTGAACGCGGAGAGCCAGATTGCTGAGTTGTCCTTGAAGGTGCAGAGTCTCTCTCTGGGAACTCATCAGTTTCGGGTGGAGCTGGAGTCTCTTCGCCGCTCCCGTGCTGCTCTGGCACAGGCGGAGGAGGAACGGTACCGCGCCCGGCGAGCCCTGCAGGATCAGCAGCATTCCCTGAACTTTGAAATTCAGAAGCAGGAGATGCAGCTCAAGTCGCTGGCAGACCGGATTCAGGAAGAATACCAGGTCACACTGGAATCACTGGTGGAGTCGGGAGTTTCCGCATATCAAACACTGATCGCCGAAAAATACGGAACCGCTGACCACGCAGAAGGGGATGAATCGCCGATCGCTTCTGAGCCTGTCCCCATATACGAAGAAGTCCGCGAGGAGTTGGAAGCAAATGTGGAGCGATTACGGCGCAAGCTGAAGATGATGGGCAATGTGAACACAGATGCCCTCGAAAATCTCGAGGAGCTGGAGAACCGCTTTACCACACTCTCCAGTCAGTTGAGCGATTTGCAGGAAGCGAAGGCCTCTCTGGAATCGATCATCCGGCGAATCAATCAGGAGAGCCAGCGGATCTTCACCGAGACTTTCGAGACAATTCGTGGTCACTTCCGGGAACTGTTCCGCAAGCTGTTTGGAGGGGGCGACGCCGACATTCTGCTGGAGAACCCCGAAGATGTGCTGGAATGTGGAATCGAAATTGTGGCCCGGCCCCCCGGAAAAGAACTTCGTTCGATGTCGTTAATGAGTGGTGGTGAGAAAACCTTAACGGCGGTCGGACTGCTATTCGCCATGTTCCGGAGCAAGCCGAGTCCGTACTGCATTCTGGACGAAGTCGATGCCGCCCTCGATGAAGCCAACGTCGACCGCTACGTCACCGTGATCAAGGAATTTGTCGAGAAGACCCAGTTTGTCGTCATCACCCACCGCAAACGGACAATGACTGTTGCCGATGTCCTATATGGGGTCACCATGGAACAGGCCGGTGTCTCGAAACGGATTTCGGTGCGATTTGAGGACGTCCGCGATAATGGGGAAATCCACACCGCAGCCTGATGATGAATGCTGCGATAAAGCATTGTGACTCCGTTCAAATTTCAGAGTGAGTTCCTGATCGCATCGATATCATTGCCCCCGACGATCAGGGGAGAGACGCGGAATTGGAACTCCCCTCCCCTCCACGGGTGAGAGCATCTTCATGAGCCTGCAATGCGGAGATTCTGGAAGCGACAATACTCACAATATGTTGAAGGCGACTTCGAGACTGCATGAGTCCTTCGAAATGCTCGCACCAGTTTGCTGGATCAGGTTCGTTGATATGGTGAGCCAGCGACTGGATTGCTGGGAGAAGCTCTTCTCGAAGGGTTTTCATTAATACTGCGGAACTCTGTTCAATCCCCATCGCGATCTGATGAGATGTCTGTCGGTCGAGCATTCGCTCTTCTGAAGACATGAAGTACGCATGCTCCTCGTTTTCGGAGTCTCGTTTTGCAATTTTGTCCATATCGACGAGACGACCAAAGGGGCTGATTGCCTGCTTCGCATGCTCGGCTTTGTGACGCGCTGCTATCAGACCTTCCCGCGCGGTGCGGGATTCAGGACGAAGCCGCAGAGCTCGCTCAAAACTCTGAACAGCCTGTGCAGGGCTGTTGAGGGCCAACTGAGTCAGACCCAGATTGATATAGGCCTCCCACATCTCTGGATTAATTTGGATGGCTTCTTTGAACGCAGCGATGGCCATACTGAGTTGTCCAAGTGCTCGCTCGGCAAAGCCAAGGTTGTAGTACGCTTCTGCACACTTGCGATTGCGGGCTAATGCCTGTCGTAACGATCTGACCGCGTCGTTGAAATTTCCAATACGGTTATACGCCGCTCCGAGATTGACGAGCGCATCGGTTCGTTGCGGAGCCAGTGCGACCATCCGTTTAAAGAGTTCCACTGCGCGGGAGTTGTCCTTCAGCGCAAAGCAGATAGCAGCAAGTGCTTCGTGGGCACCAACATGATCCGGAAAGTGTTCGATGACTTTCTCGTAAATGGCCATCGCAGCGGGAAGATCTTTCGCGGAGAGGCATGCCTGTGCCTGATCGCAATAATCTTCGGCAGTCAAAGGTGAAGTCGTCATTTCTTTTCAGCCTGCGACTTCGGTTGATGACCATTGCAACTCAGGCTGCAAGGGTGCATTCATCAGGAGGAAATGACATTATGAACTTGTTACTTCAATCAGACGGAACTCCGGATTTCTGCTCGATTGAGTCTGAAGCAATTGCTCAGTCGCTGATTGTGATTCAATGTTGGAGATCAACCGGGACCAAGTTTCTTCAGGGGTCGTTCACAGGTCCTCCTGCGAGTATATCAGTCTGGACCTCCCGGTCGATCCTTTTCTGTTCATAAAATCGATTTGCTGTCGCATGGTTCGTCTCCAATTGAAATAAAAACGCCCGCTTTGGAACGAATCCAAAGCGGGCGCGTTGTGTGGACCGGGAACAGTTTGGGAGTCGAAAGAGGGATCAGCCAAGCCGTGACGCGAAGCTACTTTCGATCAGGCTCCCTGCCTGTCGATTAGAATTCTCCCACGACTTCCCCTCCTGCGGGAGTCGCCAGTGCGATAAACGTTGCAAAGTTAATGTTCTCGCTGATGAATCGGACAGAACCATCACCCAGACCGAAGTGGGCTCCACCAGTATGGAAGGAGTATGGGGCTCCTGTGCCGTGAGTTCCGAAGGCCGTTCCAAGAATCGGTTCAGACACGCCCGAGTTGTCGTAGAGGATTCCTTCGAGGTCGTGACCATTGGTCGCATTGAAGGCGACTCTTCCTCCAAGCCTTCCGCGATCGACAGTGTTCTGCTGACCAGCAAGAAGAATATCACTTGCCGGTCGAGACCATCCCCCGGAATTCACACGATGAACATTAGGGGAGCTACCGCCCGTAGTGCCTGTTGCATCACCAGGGAGCCTCTTGAATCCTCGTACATAGTTATAGGGACGTCCGGATGACTCAGCGATAGCGAGTGTGTTTGAGAGACCATCGGTGATGTTCCGGAACTGCCAGGACTTCTGGTCATTCGCACCAGTTGTTGAGTTGACAGTCGAGTTCTTTGGAAAGAATCCACGAACGTATGTAAAGGCCAATGCTGTTCCATTTTCAAACACGTCCGATGGATCTTTGTAAGTTTCCGGAGGCGTGGAGTTATAAAGGCCTCCCTGCGGATCATTCCACACGCCTTGGACAATGCCAAAGATCGGGGAGTAGTCTGTGCTGGCTGCCATCCCGGCGACATATTGACTTCCGTTCGAGTTGCTGGGCGGCTGAGTGTCGATTGCTCCCGCATCTGGGTCAGAGGGGCACATAAAACTCGGAATTTTTGTCGTAGAATAGGGTCTGTTGGCTGCATCGCTCCAGTTTTTGCTCAGGTCCCACTTGTTGTAGATGGATGCCTGATCCAGGTAAGGAAGAAGGAACAGGAGGACGGAAGCCCGAGGGACTTCTCCTGCACCCGTTGCGTTTGAAGGCGGACGGAGGCTGGTGGGAAGATGTCCATACGTTTCGGCAAAGTTGTGAACCGCCAGTCCAATCTGCTTCAGATTGTTTTTGCATTGTGAACGACGAGCAGCTTCCCGGGCCTGCTGGACGGCAGGCAGCAGGAGGGCGATCAGAACAGCGATGATCGCAATCACCACCAGTAGTTCAATCAGCGTGAACCCGCGGCGCTGGAGTTGCTTCGGGATCGCGTTTGTGCGACGGCGCATTGGTCTTTCCTTTTTCAGTTATGTTAAATCTGTCGGTGAATATTCAATTTCTGAGTCGAGTGAGAATCTTTGTGAGAGCTGCAGATAGCAGCCTGTTTCGTCCTAACGCTGCTGATGTCAACAACACGTCATTGTCTTGCCCTTTACTGCTGTTGAATCCATGCCTGATTGAGGCCGCCTGTTTGTGACTATTGCGGTGAACGATCGACTTCCTACTTCAATTCAAAAGTGGGAAGCTCGGTCGGCCCTGTTCCGATCTCAACGACCAGATCCGAGGTTTCTGGACTGGCATATTTCTTGGGGAGATCGTTCGGCAACGCGACGGCACTACCTCCGCTCGTCACCACCTGATTTCTGGTGATCACGGCCTTGAATTTCCCGGACGGCGCTCCATCTCCCGATGTGTAAGTTTCAAGTGCGAATGTTCCGTCAGCACTGGTCTTCCCGCTTGGACGCACCAGCTCAAACAATTTGGGGTCCTCTGCAATCAGCACGACCTTTGCGTTTTCCAGTGGCTTTCCCTTGTAAACCACTTTGCCTTTCACGGGGTACACATCAAATCGAGGCTCATCGTAGGAGCGTCCGCAGCCACTCAGCGTCAGGGCCAGAACGATTCCGCATGTGGCGATGATCTTTCCGGAAAGCCGATGAGACAGGTTTCTGCGACATTGCTGGGGATGCACTTGAGCGTCTCCTTTGGGGGATGAGGGGTGATGTCGTTGGTTGTTTCAGGGAGGCAGGATCTTGTGGGGTGGCTTAACCGGCTATGCGATTCAGAGGCCTTCAAATCGCATGGGATGAATCGTTGCGATGCCGGTATCTATGGTTCTGTCAGGAGGTCTATCTTTCAGTGAAAGATCGTGTGCGAATAAATAATGACGACCAGGTTGTGTATTTATGTGATATTCAGTTTCGCAAAGTCGTTATTGAGTATGGAAACGTTGGCGATAACGCTTTAATCCAACGTCTCTTGGCGGCCTGGAAGCAATAAACCCCTGTCAATTCAGAAGCTTATGGCCCGATGTTGTCCGTTGCAGGTTCGAAATTCCTGCTTCGGAATTACATGAAATGACCGCCGTCAATGATCTAGTCGGCAACCTTCGACTGGTCGCTGTATAATTACTATCAACTTTGTCGTGTATAATCAAATGGCAAGATGGAGTCAATCGAAACTTTGAACGAAATGGATGATTTTTAAGAAATCGGCTCAAGTGCCAGCTACTCAGGAGGCGCGGGCGAAGAGAGGAAGTGCCGACAATCCCCTTGCCGGACATGGCATTGTCACTGAACGCTGGAGATTTGACTCGACATTGTTCACCGGTCCGGTCAGAATTCTGAGTGACGTCGGTTTCAGTCATCGAATTGACACTCCTCACTCTATCGAGCAGCCATGACGGAACATGCATCAACAGCGACCGAAGTTGAAGTGATCCCCTTCTCTCCTGAGGATCTGAAGCAGTTCGATTCAGAAGATGCGCAGGCCGGTCGGGCGATTGGCAAGATGTTGTCGCTCTTCTTCCTCTACACGGTTCTGGCCATGTCGGTCGCCGCTTTTGCGACCTATTGGTGGATCACGAACCCTCAGGTTCACTAATTCCTCAGGTGCATTAATTCACTGATAACGATTGCGGCATTGCGTCGATTCGGACGCATTGTCTGGTCTTCTTTTCAGATGGCTGCGACGGAGGTACGTCCATCCCCCGAAGTTGCATTGACAATGGTTGATTTGTATCGTGGCGGAGCGATCGACCTCTGGTTCTTGTGTGCAGGGTGAGGCTGTCTGGCCCCCTAGCACGCAGACGGATGATTGATCGCGATTTGGAACACGTCTGGCAATCGACCTGAGGAGCTGCAATGAAACGCTGGAGTGTGGGGATTACGATCCGGGTTCTTTTGACCGTGGTGATTTTTGGGGGGCTTGTTTCCCCTGCTTCCGCATTGGCTCAGGAACTCAAGACCCAAAACGTCTTCCTCATCACGACCGATGGACTGCGCTGGCAGGAAGTCTTCTCCGGCGCAGACGAACAGCTTCTGAACAAGCCCGATGGGGGGATCGACAACGTCGACCAGATCAAGGCTGCTTATTGGCGCGAGACTCCCGAAGAGCGTCGAAAGGCCCTGCTCCCGTTTTTCTGGACAACAATCGCAAAAGAGGGCCAGATCTTTGGAAATCAGGACAAGGGAAGCATCGTCCAGATTACAAACACCATGAAGTTTTCCTATCCGGGATATAACGAGATTTTGACCGGATTCGCTGATCCGGCCATCACGAGCAACAACAAGATCCCGAATCAAAACATGACGGTTCTGGAATGGCTTCACCGCAAGCCCGCCTTTGATGGAAAGGTGGCGGCATACAGCGGATGGGATGTCACTCCATTCATTATCAATCGGGAACGTTGCGAGTTTCCGGTCATGGGGGGATGGGAGCCGGTTCCCGATCCGGAGCCGAATGATGTTCAGAAGATGATCAATGAACTCATTGCGGATACCACCCCGCATCACCCCTCTGAATTGACCGATTCCATCCTTTATCAGGCTTCCCGTGCTCACATCATTCGGCATCAGCCTCGTGTCATGTTTATCGGTTTTCTTGAAACCGATATGTGGGGACATCGAGGCAAGTATGACAATCTTCTGAACACTGCAAATCGGGCTGATGATTATATCCGGCGGCTTTGGGAACTGGTTCAGTCCATGGATCAGTACCGGGACAAGACAACCTTCATCATTTCGACCGATCATGGACGGGGATTCGCACCCAAGGAGTGGAAGAGTCACGGCGTAAAATTTGAGGGTTCCGAGAATATGTGGGTCGCGGTCATTGGTCCCGACACGCCTGCCCTTGGAGAGCGAACGGATTGCGATCGTGTCACTCAGAGCCAGATTGCAGCGACACTGGCTGCCCTTCTTGGGGAAGACTATCGCGCAGAGGTTCCGCGTGCCGGGGAGCCGATCGCCGATGTTCTGCCCAGGAAATAATTCATGAAAGTGATCTGCTACTGCGGCCTCGAACTGATTGACAGCAGCGATCACCATCCTCACAAGGCCTGGATGATTCCCGACCAATTATGGAATGGAATCTTCGATGGACTGGATGAGGAAGTCTTGACGCTGCTCGAGTCGGGGCAAATTCGAGAATCGGATGCCAGTATGCAGGCGCGGCGCCTCATCTATGACGCTGCCAGGGTTCTCTATCAATGCAGTGAATGTGGTCGTCTCTATGTGAACGATCAGCATGGCAAGCTGCATTGTTTTCTGCCGGAAGATGACTCTGTCCCCAATCACCTGTTGCGTGGGGACGGAGTCGATGCGTGAATTGCTGCGGTTGAATTGTTGTGGTTGAATTGTTGTGGTTGAATTGTTGTGGTTGAGTGGACAGTTGCGGCCGGAATCCTGAGAATCAGACAAAGATCCCATCATTTGATCTTCTGTTTCCTTCCCCTTAATCCGCGTTGCTGATTCCATGCACTACATCGATCCGCACATTCACATGGTGTCCCGCACGACTGATGACTACGAACGCATGGCCCGGATGGGGTGTGTTGCGGTCAGCGAACCGGCCTTCTGGGCGGGCTTCGACCGGGGAACGGTGGATGGATTCCGGGATTACTTTCATCAGCTGACCGACTTCGAACCGAAACGGGCCAGCTGGTCGGGCATCCAGCATTACACCTGGCTGTGCATCAATGCGAAGGAAGCGGAGAATATCCCGCTGTCGCGCGAAGTCATTGCCATGATTCCGGAGTACATTGACCGTCCCGGCGTCCTCGGAATCGGGGAGATTGGACTGAACAAGAACACTCCGAATGAATCGACTGTCTTCCGGGAACACCTTGATCTGGCTGCACGCCTCAACGAGCTGGTCCTGATTCATACTCCCCACCTGCAGGACAAATACAAGGGGACCCGGATGATCGTCGATATGCTCAAGGAGAGATCCGACATCCCTCCTGAGCGAGTCTGTATCGATCATGTGGAAGAGCACACCGTCCGGCTGGCTGTGGAAAACGGGTTCTGGTGCGGGATGACGCTCTATCCAACAACAAAATGCACTCCCGCGCGTGCAGCGGACATCATCGAACGCTATGGCGATGAGCGGATCATGGTGAACTCTGCAGGAGACTGGGGGCCGAGTAATCCGCTGGCGGTCCCGGATTTCATTCAGGAAATGAAACGTCGCGGACATCCAGAGTCGAAGATCCGAAAAATCGTCTACGAAAACCCACTGAACTTTTTCCGTCAGTGCAAGCGATTCCAGTTTGTTCCCCCTACATAAGCTCTTGCAGACACACACTCTCTCCTGAGGAATCGTTCGATTGCTCCTCCGCATAGAGGAGTGGCGGTTTTGACGTCTCGTGTCTGCTGAATGGAACGAGTGAAAGTGCTGCTCGCATCGACCAGCCTGACCGTCGGATCGATTGTCCAGGAGACCGGTTTTTTTGACCTCATTGCACCTGAGCGACACGTGCTCAAGAATGACCGCGCAGAGAGCCCGGGAATCCCGGTTGCAGTTTTGGACCGAAATGTTGTCCGCAAGTGAGTCACGGGGCAAACGATTTCGGGCTGCAAACGTGTGAAAATGGCTGGTTTTTTGATCTGTTGCCAAATATTCCGGGACTTTGTTAATATTCTTTTCGAAACTACTGGATTTCCAACGACGAATCGTTCAGAATTGACGATACGTTGATTGATCGCCCCTCGCCTCAGGAAGTCACCGTCGGAGGGCGATTGACCCCCTTTGTCCCGCCTGTTCCGCTCGGGGCTGGATAGCCGGAAGGTGTCAGGAGACGTCAGTCAGTCCTGAATGATTTTCCGAACAGCCTCAGCGCTCGTCATACCCGGAATCAGCATGAAACGGTTTGCCACGTGTCTGCTGTTGGTTTTCCTCTCGAGTCCTCTGCGAGGGGATGAACCGGATATGGAGGTTCCCCGGCAGGAGATCACTCCTGAGCAACGGGCGTTTTTTGAGACGCATGTGCGTCCGGTCTTCGTCGAGAAGTGTTTTCGCTGTCATGGCGACGGGAAGCACCGCGGTAATCTTCAACTCGACAGCCTGAAACATGCACTGGTTGGAGGAGACTCCGGCCCGGCGATTGTGCCGGGAAATCCGGACGAGAGCATTCTGATTCAGGCCATCAATTACGATGGCTATGAAATGCCTCCCGGACAGAAGCTCAGCGACAATCAAATTGCCCGTATCACAGAATGGGTCGCGATGGGGGCACCATGGCCCGCATCGGACGGAGATGCTGTGGCGATGGTCCGCAAGGCTGGAACCATTGCGGATGAGGACCGGGCGTGGTGGTCATTCCAGCCAATTGTTTCTCCTCCGGTTCCGGAATTGAAACAGTTCCCTGCTCCGGCAAATCCGATCGATGCGTTTGTTCTGGCCGCTCTGGAAGAAAAAGGACTCCAGCCGAACCCCATCGCTGATGCCAGAACGCTGGTTCGCCGGGCGTTCTTTGACCTCATCGGACTCCCCCCTTCTCCGGAAGAGATGAAGTCCTGGACTCAGGCACTCGATTCCGGAAATGGAGTCATTGATCAGGGGGCCTGGGAGAAGCTGATCGATGATCTGCTGGCTCGCCCACAGTACGGCGAACGGTGGGGGCGACACTGGCTGGATGTGGTCCGATTTGCGCAAACAAACGGCTACGAATTTGACAAGGAGAAGACCTACGCCTGGCGGTTCCGGGATTACGTGGTCAATTCGTTCAATAACGACAAGCCATACGATCGCTTTGTTATTGAGCAGCTGGCTGGGGATGAACTTCCTGATGCGAACGCGGAAACACGAATCGCAACGGGGTTCTATCACCTCGGGATCTGGGACTTCGAACCGGATGATGCCCAGCAAGCTGAGTTTGATGACCTCGACGACATCATGGTCACCAGTTCTGCAGCGTTTCTGGGACTGACAATGGGCTGTGCCCGCTGCCATGATCACAAATACGATCCGATTCTCCACAAGGATTATTACTCCCTGCTGGCATTCTTCAGCAACATTCGCAGGTACAACTACGCTTCCAATGAGCCAGAGAACCCAGCCCTCCTTCCGTTGAATTCGGATCAGGAAGTGGCCGCTGTAC
Organism: uncultured Planctomicrobium sp.; assembly: GCA_938015865.1. GTDB lineage: Bacteria > Planctomycetota > Planctomycetia > Planctomycetales > Planctomycetaceae > Planctomicrobium. Next base: position 4,817 of record CALLWY010000209.1, on the reverse strand, counting down.
TTGCGGAACGTTCTCGCCGCTGGGCGGAGCTGGATGCCCAGATCGCAGCCACTGAAGACAAGAAGGCCAAAGAAGAACTCCAGAAGAAACGCAACAACAAAGAGGTCAGTGGTCTGGAATGGGCACTGGCGGTTCGCGAGCATGGAGCCAATCCGAAGCCGACCCGCGTCCTCATTCGTGGAAACTCGCAGACTCCCGGTGATGAAGTCCCGGCTGCTATCCCCACAGTGCTGGGAGGACTCGAACTGAAAGCGGCTCCCCCGGAGCGAATGGAGCCGTTCCAGACCAGCGGGCGACGTCTCGCGTTGGCCCAATGGTTTGTCTCGCCGGAAAATCCTCTGACGGCCCGCGTGATGGCCAATCGAATCTGGCACTATCATTTCGGGCGCGGAATCGTTCAGACGACCAGCGATTTTGGAAAGATCGGGGCACCCCCGACGCATCCGGAACTGCTCGACTGGCTGGCGGACTACTTTCGATCCAATGGATGGTCGATCAAACAGCTGCATCGAATGATCATGACATCGCAGACCTATCAGCGATCGTCTGATACCCGCAATCCGGCTGCGGATGTCGACCCGGGAAATGAACTCCTCTGGAGACAGAATCTGCGCCGCCTTGATGCCGAATCGATCCGCGACAACATGCTCGCGATCAGTGGACTGCTCAATCTGGAGATGGGAGGACGCGGATACTTCCCGCAGATTGGAGCTGAAGTGCTCTCGGGAGGAACTCAGCCGGGGATTGGTTGGGAACTGTCGACTGAACAGCAGCGCAATCGCCGGAGCCTGTATACCTTCATCAAGAGGTCGCTCATTCCGCCTCAACTGGACATGTTTGACTATGCCAATACGGCTCTCCCGCTGACGGAACGCCCCACGACGACCGTTGCCCCACAAGCACTCACGCTCCTGAATGACTCGTCTGTTCAGAAGATTGCGAATGCCTTCGCGGAGCGGATTGCACGCGACGCCGGAGAGGACCCGACCGCGCGAATTGCCCGGGCATTTGAACTGGCGACCGGACGGGCGCCAACAGCCAGTGAAGTTGAAATTTCAAAGCAATTTATTGGACAACAGCAGCAGGAGTATGACGGACTGCGCTCGCGAATCATGTTCAAGCCGATCGTCCCGGAGCGATTGAACCCGGATTACCTGAGACTGCTGGGCGAGAACGATTTTCTGGAGGGATTAAGCACAGACTGGACCCCGTTTCGAGGAAACTGGTCCAATATCGGCGTGGTCAATCCCCGTCAGGGGCCGGGGGCGCTCTGGAATGGGGCGGTCTTCTTCGATGCAAATGTCTCAGCGACGATGACGCTTGGAAACGCTTCCGATCTGGGAAGTCTCCTGCTGCGTGCTGAACGGGAAGGAACATTTGTTCGTGGTTACGAAATTCTTCTGGATCCTCGAAATTCGACGCTCTCGATCATTCGACATGAGAAAGAGCCCCAGCTGTTAGGGCAGGTCCCAGCAAACATTCCGACTGGAATCCCCCTTGGACTCAACTGCCGGATTGAAGGGAACCATCTGGCTGTTCAGCTGGAGCTCCCGGACGATCGAGCCGTTCTGGATCTGGTTGATCCCAAACCGTTGACGGCCCCCGGAAAACTGGGGCTGCGGACGTGGGGCGCATCGCTGATTCTGGATGATCTCCAGCTGGAGTTCGGGGCACAGGCCATTGATGTCGCGACGGCGCAGCTGAACCCGGCAGCCCTCTCCCCTCCTCCTTCGACCTGGTCGGAATATGAGGGGAACTGGCGACTGACCGGGGATCATGCCCTTCGCCCAGCCGAGCCGACTCCCGGGGCAAAATTGATTTTTAATCCGCTGGAGTTTGGAGACGGAGTTGTCGAAGCCGACGTTCAGGTTCGTGGGACGGGTGATGCCGGTCTGGTCGTTCGCGTCACTCAGGAACGTTTCGGGATGGACGCTTTGAATGCCTACAACATCAACTTCACAAAGTCCTTCATCCGGCTCGGAAAACATGAGGGGAACTGGCGAGAGCTGGTCAAGGTCCCATACGAAATTGGTGAAGACCGGTGGGTTCATCTGAAGGCGGTCTTCAATGGGGGACGAATCCGGATTTATGCGGACAATGAACCGGAGCCGGTGATCGATTTCACCGATCCACATCCGCTACCTCCCGGAAAGATCGGTTTCCGGACCTTCCGTTGCGCGGTGGGCTTTCGTGATCTGGCTGTCGAGCGGGCCGGCAGACGGGAAACGATCGATCTAGGCACAATTCGACCAATGGCACCGGTTCAGCTGGCGGTCAGCGGAACAAAACCGGATCAGAGCGAACAGCGTGCATGGGCGGCCTTCTGTCTGCTTGTGCTGAACCTGAATGAGACTATCTACGTAGAATAATCAGGCACACGGCCAGTGCCCCCGCCCCTTGAGGGCGACATGATCGTAGTAACAATTTGAGGTGATTCATGTTGGACTTCTATGAAAATCATCGACCCCGTCGGGAGTTCCTTTGGGACATGGGGGCTGGATTTGCTGGAGTGGCCCTGTCGGGGATGCTTCAGGCAGACGGGTTCTTCAAGAACCAGGCTCAGGCTGCTGCCAATGCCGTCGAGCCTCCCCTCTCGCGGAAGGCCCCGCATTTCCCGGTGAAGGCGAAATCGGTCATTTTTCTGTTCATGTACGGCGGTCCATCCCAGATGGACACCTTTGATTACAAGCCAGAACTGCAGAAACGTGATGGGCAGGAAGTCAAAACTGAAATCCGGCGCCGGAGCATTCAGGCAACCCGACTGCTGGCGAGTCGACGCAAATTTGCCCAGCATGGGGAGAGTGGTCTGTGGTGTTCGGATGCGTTCCCGCACATCGCGAAGCACATGGATGAACTTGCGGTCATCAAAAGCCTGTATGCCGATTCATTTGCACACGGTTCTGCCATGCTGCAGATGAACAGTGGACGGATCATTCAGGGATATCCGTCCATCGGGTCTTGGTTGAATTATGGACTCGGAACAGAGAATCAGAACCTTCCGGGGTATGTTGTGATGCTCGATCCCCGGGGCGGTCCGATCAGCGGGGCCACCAACTGGTCCAGCGGATTCATGCCAGCCTCGTATCAGGGGACCGTCTTCCGCTCCAGCGGTCAACCGATTCTCAACCTCGCTGCTCCCGGAGGAATTACCAGCCGGATGCAGCGCGAGCAGATTGACACGATTAACCGGTTGAACTCGTTTCATATGGAGAGGAACCCCGGTTATTCTGAGTTGCAGGCCCGCATTTCCAGCTATGAACTCGCCTTTCAGCTTCAGCGCACCGCTCCAGAGGCCCTGAATCTGGCGGAAGAAACAGAAGCGACTCAGCGAATGTATGGGATCTTCGATCCCAAGCCCGATCATCCCCTGTCGATTGGTCCCGAGCATTTCGGGCGTCAGTGTCTGATCGCTCGGCGACTCGTTGAGCGTGGAGTTCGATTCGTTCAGATCTACAGCGGAGGCGGAAACCAGCAGACAAGCTGGGATGCCCATTTCGGGATGGAAGAGAACCTGAAGATTCACTCGCAGGAAGTGGACCGCCCCATCGCCGGCCTGCTGACCGATTTAAAGCAGCGTGGACTTCTGGATGAGACTCTGGTGATCTGGGGAGGTGAGTTTGGCCGTCAGCCGGTCTCTCAAGGGAAAGAGCATGGTCGGGACCACAATCCAAAGGGATTCACTTACTGGATGGCCGGAGGAGGGGTGAAGAAAGGGATCAGCTACGGTGCCACCGATGATCTGGGAATGGAGGCGGTCGAAAACCGGCATCACATCCGGGATCTGCATGCAACGATCCTGCATCTGATGGGGCTGGACCACGAAAAACTCCATTACTTCTACGGTGGTCTGGAACACAAACTGACCGGAGTTGTCGCTGCCGAGCCGATTCACGGGGTGATCGCCTGAGAACCCCATTGGCATCGCCAATTGTCATTGCAGCGGAGCCGTATGCAGTTTGCGTGCGGCTCCTGCTTTTTGAAATCACCCCGACGGAATTCCGATGATTCCCCGGTTGCAGTCTCGTCTCGCGACAGACTCGATCGCACCAGAGCCAGAGTCTGGAGCTTCGCTGTTGCTTTTCCCTGCTACTCCTGCGGGGAGTCGGGGATGCTTTCGGGAGCGATGTCCTTGAATTTCGCGGCCTCAGCGACGGCCATTTGATCACAGCGTTCGTTTTCGGGATGCCCGTTGTGGCCTTTGATGATCGTGAAACGCACGTTGTGCTTTGAAAGAAGTTCGTCCAGCTCCTGCCAGAGTTCAACGTTCTTGACCGGCTTGAAGGAGTTCTTCTCCTTGCGTCGCCAGCCGTTCCGCTTCCAGCCAGGCATCCATTCCATCGCCCCTTTGGCGACGTAGGTACTGTCGGTCACGATTTCTACTTCCGACCGCGACCTCAGAGCACGTAACCCTTCGATGACGGCCGACAGCTCCATCTGATTATTGGTCGTCAGCGGAGCCCCGCCGGAGGCCTCTTTGACCTTTCCGCTCGCGGGGTGACGCAAGATATATCCCCATCCTCCCGGACCGGGATTTCCGCTGCAGGCACCATCGGTGAACAACTGAACAAATGGCATTGCCGACGATGGGCGTTCCGTGCGGGAGGAGTTTTCTGCCGCCATGGGAGAGGCTTACTTGGCCCGATACGTAATCCGGCCACGGGTCAGGTCGTACGGTGACACTTCCACCTTGACGCGGTCGCCCGGCACAATACGAATGAAGTTCTTGCGCATCTTTCCCGAGACGTGCGCCAGAACAATGTGCCCATTATCCAACTGCACCCGAAATTGCGTATTGGCCAAGGCTTCCAGCACAAGGC
>CALLWY010000208.1 GCA_938015865.1 uncultured Planctomicrobium sp. | reverse complement strand
CGATCAATCGACGGTCCGTTTCCAGCTGCTTCTCCCCGGGCCCTTTTCCGCTGCCGATCCCCCCCTCAATTCGCTCAAGGTGGGTCCACATTCGAGTCAGGCGGTTTCGCAGGTACAGAAGCTGCGCCAGTTCGACCTGCAACTGGGACTCATAGGAACGGGCATGGGTCGCGAAGATATCCAGAATGACTTCGCTCCGATCGACGACCTGGGTCTTGGTCGCCTCTTCGAGATTTTTGGCCTGCGACGGGGAAAGATAATTGTCGAAGACAATCAGATCGGCACCCGTCGCCCCAATTAGTTCCTTCAGCTCAGCGGTCTTCCCCTTGCCGAGATACGTCGCTGGATCAGGGCGCTCCCGGACCTGCATCAGCGATCCGACGACTTCCGACCCCACCGTCTCCACAAGTCCGGCGATTTCATCAAAGACCCTGTCCTTGAGTTTCGCTTCCTGCTGATCCCGCACAGCGACAAGCACGCACTTGCGGGAATGAACTTTCAGAGATTCTCGTTGTACTTTTTGTTCAGCCAAACAGTTTCGCTCCTGAGTTGCGACCGGATTTCCGCTGCCCATTCAGCTGGACGGTCTTTGGTTATTTTAGAGGGGGCCCAACGTAATCCCAGTGCAGAAACCATGGCAGTGACAATCTTTCGGACTTTTCGGCAGTTTCCACCGAGTCAACAGGACAAATGAAACCAATTCTCGCGTGCTGGTGTGTGACGCGACGGAAGAGACCGCTATTTTCGTCCTGAGGTTCGCGCGAAATTCTGATCCTCTCAATGGACGAAACCGGCCGGGCACACGATGATTGAACGAATGGCACACTATTCTCTTCAACTCCCGGTCATCCAGAACTGGAGCTGCCACAATTGTGGAGGCTGCTGTCGGGAACACGCCATCACCATCACCCCCGAGGAACGGGACCGAATCCAGTCCCAGAACTGGACCCCGGCCGACGGAATCCCCGCCAGTCAGCCACTCTTTGTTGAAGAGAAATCGTGGTTCGGCCGGAGCAAAATCCAGCTCGCCCATCAGCCCGACGGGGCCTGTGTCTTCCTGAATGAACAGGGGCTCTGCCGAATCCATGCGAAATTCGGGGAACCGGCCAAACCGCTCGCCTGCCGGATTTATCCTTATGCCTTCCATCCCGCCGGGAATGAACTCGCCATCAGTCTGCGATTCAGCTGCCCTTCCGTAGCTGTCAACCGTGGGAAATCAATCTCTGCACAGAAACAAGATCTGCGGGAGCTGGCGGAAATGGTCGCTCCCCCGGACTATCACAAGATTGCTCCCCCCAGACTCACCCGGAAAACGCAGCTCGACTGGCCAGACACGCTGAGAATCGTCGAATCGCTCGATTACACCCTGTCAGACGAAGACAGTTGGGTCGCGGTTAAATTGCTTCGCGCCCTGTTCTGGATCGACCTGATTGCGAAATCCCGTTTCACAAAAATCCGCGGAGAGCGACTCGAAGAGTTGCTCAATCTCCTTGTGGAGGCATCCCGGGTGGAAGTCCCGGACCTCCCTGAAACGACTCCCCTTCCTTCCGGGATCGGACAGACACAGTTTCGCCTGCTCGCCGGTCTGTATGCCCGGAAAGATACCGCAGCCAATATCGACCGCAGCTTCGTTGGGAGAAAGAAGCAGCTTCAGGCTGCTCTCCAGCTCACTCAGGGAAAAGGGACTCTTCCCGCGTTCAGCGAGGAGTTGAAGGCGGTCCCGTTTGACGCACTCGAAAGTGTCACTGCTCCCCCCACCGCAGAGACAGAAGAGATGCTCAGTCGCTATTTCCGTGTGAAGCTGCAGGGGATGCACTTTTGCGGACGGGCCTATTTCAATGTTCCACTGATTGAGGGCTTCCAGACGCTTGCGCTGATGTTTCCTGTGGTGATGTGGATTGCCCGATGGCGTGCTGCCTCGGACCGCCGAACCGTCGCCAGCCACTCGGATGTCCTGTTCGCACTCACACTGGCCGACCATCAGTACGGCTATTCCCCGCTCCACGCCCAATGGGGATCACGGCGCCGCGTGAAGAATCTGGTCGCCAACGAGGACCTGCAACGGTTGATTATCCATTACGCTTCGTCCCACTGCGTGACGAATTGATTACTGCGGGAGAAACGGCCAACTCCTGGTGCTGTCCGATTTGGCAATGGACACGGACTTCAAAAGTCGTCCCCGGAAAACATACACTCACGCATCAGTTGAGATTCCTTCCCTCATAAATGATGAACTGCGATGCCGACGCTGAACTACGACCAGATGTTTTCCGTGGCCCATTCCATTCTTCAGGCAGCCGGAGTCCCGGAGTCGGAATCGGCCATCATCGCCGGGGAACTGGCCGATTCCAACATGGTCGGCCATGACAGTCACGGGATCATGCGGCTGGTGCAGTATGTCGAATTCATCCGCGACGGTTACGCCAAACCGGGGGCGCAGATGGAGATCGTCAACGAAGGCCCTTCGTATGCCGTCATCGATGGTCATTTCAATTTTGGTCAGGTGATCGCACGATCGGGTTTACAGATCGGTTTGCAGAAGGCCAGAGAGCAGGGGTCCGCCACGATCCTGATCCGGAACTGCAACCACATCGGTCGACTCGGTTCGTACACCCATGAGGCAGCTCGCGCCGGACTGGTCGCCCTGATGGCCGTTAATGCCCCCGGTCCGGGGGGAGTCGCCCCATTTGGAGGAATCGAACGGCGACTGGGGACCAATCCCATCAGCATTGCCGCCCCGGCCGGGGATGATGCACTGGTTCTGGACATGACCACAAGTGCCACTGCGGAAGGGAAACTCCGCGTCGCCAAACAGAAAGGGGAAATGATCCCCGAAGGGTTGATCATCGACGGTTACGGAAACCCGAGCTGCGATCCGAACGCCTACTACAACAAGCCATATGGATCAATCCTTCCGCTGGGAGGAGCACTGATGGGGCACAAGGGCTTCGGTCTCTCTGTGATGATCGATGTGCTGTGCGGGATGCTGTCCGGAAGCGGAGTCTGCCGAACGGACCTTCCTCGCGGAGCCAATGGCGTCTGGATGCACTTCCTGCAGATTGAGACCTTCCTTCCTCGCTCCTCCTACGATGAATGGATGAATATCTATCTGAAATCCATCAAGGAATGCCCCCGCGCCCCCGGAGTCAATGAAATTCTCATGCCCGGTGAACTCGAACAGCGGCGACGAGCGGAACGACAGCAGACCGGAGTCGACATTCCTGCAGAAACATGGCGGCAACTCACCGAACTTGCGGAGTCCCTGAACCTGTCGCTGGAACAGGTGATTGCCTGAACGATCCCGAATCTAGCCCGCTTGAAAGAGGCTCGCGATGTATCTTGGAGTCGTCAGCGATACCCACGGAAGTGTCCCCAACACGCTTCAGGCAGTGACCGTATTAGCCCGTTATCAGCCGGCAGCGGTCATCCACTGCGGAGACATTGTCTCCGGGAGCGTCGTCCCGCTCTTTGCGGAGTGGCCGACTCATTTTGTGTTTGGAAACTGCGATGGGGACACCTCCAGCCTGAGAGTGGCGATCCAGGAGGCGGGCCAGACGTGTCACGGGCGGTTTGGAGAAATCGAACTGGGGGGCCGTCGAATTGCCTTTCTTCATAGCGATGATGCTGCCCGCTTCCATGACACCATTCATTCCGGAGAATACGATCTGGTCTGTTATGGACACACCCATAAAGCAGAATGGCATCAGGTCGGGAAAACGATTGTCCTGAACCCCGGCGCCCTTTACCGTGCCAGTCCGCACACCATTGCGGTGGTGGATCTCACAACAATGAAGATCGAACACATCCCATTGGAAACGAATTGATACGCGAGCCGTTGCGAGTCGAGTGGGGATCACCTCGACATCTGATCTGCCAGTCACAAGACTTGGCAATCACAGCGCTGTCCCGTTTCAATGCACACGATGTGCCGAATTTGAAACTCAATTCTGAAACACTGAACTCCAACTTTTCTAAGCGAATTACAGGAACCGATCATCATGTCAGATGCAATTCGTATTGCGATCAATGGAGCTGCGGGACGAATGGGGCAGCGACTGGTCGCATTGGCCAGCATAGACCCTGCGCTGGAACTGGTGGCAGCTCTGGACCACCCGCAAAGTTCCGTTCTGGGGAAAGATGCTGGCGAGCATGCGGGGATCGGTTCCATCGGAGTTCCGATCTCCTCGGAATTGACAGACCGGGTCGACGTCGTAATCGACTTCTCCGTTCCGGAAGCCGCCGTCAAGATCGCTGCTGAATGTGCCAGCCGTCGCATTGGACTGGTCGAAGCCACGACCGGGATGACCGCCGCCCAGCGGGAACAGATTCTCTCCGCATCACAGGAAACCGCCGTCGTCTTTTCTCCAAGCATGAGCATGGCAGTGAATCTGGCCATGAAGCTCGTGGACCAGGCTGCAACGGCATTGAAAAACCTCCCGTCCGGGGTTGATGTGGAGATCATCGAACGCCATCACCGTTTTAAGGAAGATGCCCCCAGCGGAACTGCTCTGAAATTCGGGCAGATTGTTGCGGACGCCATGGGCCAGACCAAACATGTCCATGGCCGTCAGGGACAGACCGGCAAACGGCCACAATCCGAAATCGGTTACCATGCCCTCCGCACCGGAGATAATGTCGGCGAACACCAGATTGTGTTCGGAATGCTCGGCGAGACGCTGGAGGTTTACGTTCGGGGCCATTCCCGGGACAGCTACGCCTATGGGGCGCTCGCAGCAGCAAAGTTCGCAGCCTCTCATCCGGCTGGACTCTACTCGATGGCCGATGTCCTCGGACTCTAACGACCGCGCTGGCAGGCGGAACCGCGATCCTGTTCGCAACCGTCTGTATCGCTGCGGGAACCTGCAAGAAATCCAAACGGCGGGAAAGCCTGGTCTGGTTTCAGATCAGGAATTCCCGCCTTTCTGTTTGCCAACTTTTCGCTCTATTCAAACGGAAATTCGTCGTTGTCGTCTACCGGGGAGACCTCTTCGTCCGCTAATTCAGTCGCTTTGGTTTCCTGAGCGGTCACCCTTGTCAGCCAGCGTCCCCAGGTGAAATAGTGCAGGACGATCATCGCACAAAACATCTGGGCCACGACGACCAGCCCGATGATGTCTGGCAGAATGACCGCCACCAGACCAATCAGTCCTCCAGCAATCCCCAGAACCATCACCAGCGCCAACCAGGTCCCCTCGTTTCGAGAACGAATTGGGTGGCGGGAGCCGGAAGAGGGCCGGGGAAGTCCGGGTGTCATCGAATCTGTCCGCTGGAGATCAGTTCTTTTAATCGCTGCTCGCGATAGAAAAATCCATCTTCAAGGTGGTCACGAACCTTGGACTCGCTCAGCAACATGCCGAGCAGTCCCCCCGGCATCTGGAAATCGACGATGTCCCGCATAAGGACACCATTTCCCTGCGGGATGTATTCGTGTGTGTGGACCCACGATTTCATTGGTCCGGTGATCTGTTGCTCGACGACGCGCGTCGGGCGCTTGAATTCGATGATCTGGTGAGTCGATTTAACGATCTGCCCAAAGGTGATGATCTGAAAATCAAGCCGGGATCCCTCCTCGATGACCTCCGGGGCAGAGGTGAATGAGATTCCCATTTTCGGATCAGTCACCAGCGGAACATTTGCGGTCCGGCTCAAAAAATCAAAAAGACCCTCGGCAGAACAATCCAGACGGGTTTCGTATTCGGCAATGGGCATGAGACGTTGGCGAAGGCTGAGACGTGAAATGAATTCGCAGCACCAGCTGCAGAAGACGAAAATGTAATGCATTTACTTCAGCAGCGGGAGACTGAAGTCGATTCCGGCCCCCAATGAACCCGTTGATCAGGTACCCAGCGTGCAGAAATCAGCTTTGGCCATTCTCACTCATTTCGCAGAGTGGAGAGGATTGGCATCCGCACCGCAGCCCGCACAGCCACCACAACAGAAAGGAGACCGACGACGAACACTCCTCCCAGAAGTTGAACCAGACTTCTCCACGGAACCACAGCGACCGACGACATCAGATGAGGAGACATCGCCAGCAATGCCGACACCGTTCCACATAGAAGCCCCGCCCCAAGAAGAACAAGATTCTCCCAGACGACGAGCCGGCCGATCTGTCCATTTCTCAGCCCAATCGCCCGAAGGAGCGCCAGTTCCCGGGCCCGCTCGAGAACATTGCGGAGCATGACCGTCGCCAGTCCCAGCGTCCCCAACAGCAGGCCCAGTCCCCCGAGTGTCTGGAACGTCGACAGATACGTGTTTTGAACAGCAAGAAAATCGGCAAGGCGGTCCGAGATCTTCTCAGCATCAAACCCGTAGTCCCCCAGTTGCGATTCCAGCAGTTGTGAGACAGCCTCCGCATCAGCGGGATCGACCTCAATCAGAAAAAACTGAAAACCAACCTGTTCCGGGAAAAGGCGGTGGAAATTCTGTTCATCCATGACGAGCATCCCCTGAAAGATGCTGTTGGCAAACATCCCCATCACTTGAAGATCCCCGCGATGAGACAGATCCTCCGGGAGTTCGATGGTCGCCCCCACCCCCTTGTGCAGACTGTACATCAAGGTATTCATATCCCCCAGGACTGGAATCCGGTTCTCCGGGAGAGATTCCACAAGAAGCTGCCAGGGATGCGGACTGGGAGTGTCGGCAAACTGGAACCGCCCTTCCCCGTTCAACATCTCCAGCACGTCGGGAGGGACTCCCAGAATGGTCGGGAGTTGAGTCTGATACAGGTTCAGACAGCTCGCATTCTCTCCCGGCTTCATTCGAAACGGGACAATTCGCGCCTTGTCCAGAATCGCCATCTGCTCTTCGTCCTGCGGGTTGAAGCCGAGCTTGCTCCGACCGGTCCGGGAATTGAGATCGTAGAGAACTGGAACGTTGGTTTGTGCCACAAGAGTAAACCCGCCGTTCCCGGATTGATTGCGGGGAATGTCCCCTGTCGGGTCCATCTTCCCCGCCGCGACAGCGACAATGACAAACGTGGCACTGGCAATGAGACTGACTGTCATCACGCTGCGAGACCGATTCCGGGCAGCATTTTTCACCCCCAGTTTCAGCTCTCCGACTGTCGGTGGCCCGGCCAACTGCACCAGCCCACCACTTCCGAGAATGGTAGCGAACCCGGCGAGGGCGCCTGTGAGTGTCCCGATTCCGATGAGGAAGAACATCACAACCCGCCACGAAAATCCGCCAAAGGCTTCGACATTCGGGATGACTCCAGCCAGAGTCAGCAGGAGCAGCACCAATGCCCCCCCGCCGCAGGTGATAAACAGGAAACGTGACAGCCATGGATTCCGGGCGCTGCTGAAGTCCATCCCTCCCCCGGCCAACAGGCTGCGAGGAGTCAGATTGCGCGTCTGACGAATTCCCCAGAAGACTGCGAATCCTGCAACCACAGCGGCAATGATCCAGCCAGTCACCAGACTCGCAGGATGAATCGATAGGAACAGGAATTTGGTCCCGATGGCACCGGACCACCACGTTTTTAACCCGTGGATCATGATGGCGGCATAGCCAATCGCTGCCAGTAATCCGAGCAACCCTCCCACGATCACCAGAACGGCCCCTTCCAACAAGTGCATTCGTCGAATGCGGGAGGGGGTAAACCCGAGGGCTGCGAAGAGTCCGAATTCACGCAGCCGCTGTTCGATCCCCAGTCGAAACAGCAGACCAATCAGAATGGTGGCAGAGAGAATGAGAAAAAAGCTGAACCCGATGAACAGCCCGGTGAAATCCGTCGTTCCCTGAGCAGCCCGAATCCCGATTTCGCGGACCGGTTGAACTGCCAGTCCCAATGTGGAGAGATTGACCTTTGCGAGGAACTGCTCCTGAAACTGACGGGCGAATTCCTCAGAGTTTTCCCCAGCGGGGGGAGCGAAGCGAATCGTTGAGAGTGTGCCGTAGCGACTTTTCCAGAGTCGTTGAGCGGTCTCAAGAGAGACGAACAGCTTCGGGGCAGTTCGATACTCTGTCCAGTAGTCATCGTCCCGGCCGGTGATTCGGTCCCGTTTCAGGGGAAACGGTTCCCGCCAGTCTGCGTAACTTTCTGCATCGGTCACCCCCGCCACATAAGGAGTGTAACTGCGATCAACCGCCGGCCCGGTCATTCGCACAATCCCCGCAACGGTGAGTTCATATTCCTCCTCCGGGAGGTCTCCCCGGTCCCCGACGACGTGGTATTTGATCCGAACCGTCTCCCCAACCGCGGCTCCGAGATCTTCCGCCACCCATTCATTCAGATAGACCCCGTCCCCATCCAGCGGGAGATGCTCGCCGATAAATTCGAACGGGCCAAACGGGGGGGGGAGAGGTTGATCAATCCCCGCGACGACGGAGTACATCGAATACCGGTCAGGGGTCGCCGGTTTCCAGACCTCATTGACGAGATAGACAAGGACCGGCGAGACCGTTGCCCCAAGTTCATGAGCAGTCTGGAGTGCTGTTTCTGCGATGGAGGATTCGAGAAACATCTGTTCGCTCTCCAGCGAGAACGTCTTTGTTTCCGGGTGTTCCACCAGCCTCAGCCCCAGATCATTCAGTGTGAGATGCTGCTGAAGTGCCTGTGTCAGTTCGGGCGCGGGTGGTCCGTTAGAATCGTCAATTTTCCCAATAAATAGGGCGTTCACACGGGCCGGGCGGGAGATGGGCTGACGACGGGAAGGGACCAACTCCTCCTGCCCGAGCGCCTGCTGCAAGTCGGACAACGCGATGTAGATATTAGGGGGAAGTTGCTGGGAGGGGTTCATTCCCAGCTGGGCCAGACCAAGTTCGTCTTCCGCAATCGCAGTGACCACGAGATCCAGCTGAGTCAGCGTCTCATTCCGCTCTCCCAGAAGTGCATCACGCGGGATAGACGCGGGAATCTCCAGAGTCAAGGAGAGCGAATCTCCGACGGAGACAGAAAGCTGGTCCGCAACCCTGCGGTTCAGGACCGCCTCACCACGTTCTGGCAGTTTGATCTCCGCATGGTCCAGCAGCTCCCAACCACGCTGGTCCAATCCGTAGACGCTCACTCCCCCTGCACGAGAGGTGATGGATGTCTCTGGATTCCGGTATTCGACGGTCCCCGTCACCATGATTGCGGGAGCGACATGAAGGTTTCTATCCGTCTCCCCTTTCAGAAGGTCATCGGCCAGCTGCTGTCGAAAAAAACGCCCTCCAAAAACAGCGTCGTCGATCTTTCCCAGACGCGTCTCTGACATTCGGACAAGACTATCCCGGACGGAGTCCCCGACGATCAGGGCTCCCGCGATGGCTGCCGTCGCTGCCACGATCCCCAGCACCACCGCAAGATGAGTTCGCCAGAAGTACGTCAGATTTCGGAACAGAAGCTGCGAGTATGTCATTCAGCCAATCCGGTCATAATTGAGGGAATGGCATCATCATAAGGGTTGTGTGCAAAAAGTTGATGGTGCAGCAAAAAAGAAGACCGCTGGAGTGTTCCAGCGGTCTTCAGATTGTTCAGGTTGACTTCAGCCGTCCCGTGTGACTCAGAAGAGGGAACAGCTGGCAGCGTCAGCAGGACTTAGACCTTGCCAAAGATCGTCTTGCCAGCGGAGTGAAGGTCTTCGCAGGCTTCCGCCAGACGCTTCGCGACACCAGCTTCTCCGAGCTTCAGGTAAGCACGTGGGTCGTAGGCCTTCTTGTTCCCGACTTCCCCATCGACCTTCAGGACCCCGTCGAAGTTACGGAACATGTGTTCTGCAACAGGGCGGGTGAAGGCATACTGGGTATCGGTGTCGATGTTCATCTTCACAACACCGTAAGCGAGTGTTTCTTCCAGCTCGTGCCGGGGAGTTCCAGACCCGCCGTGGAAGACGAGGTCAAACTCTGCATCCTTGCCGTACTTCGAGATCACCGCTTCCTGTCCCTTCTTGAGGATGTCGGGACGCAGCTTGACCGATCCTGGTTTGTAGTGACCGTGAACGTTTCCGAAAGTGGCGGCAAACATGTACCGGCCCAGACCATTGAGAGCTTCGTACACAGCCAGCATGTCTTCTGGCGTGGTGTAGAGCTTGGAATCGGGAACATGTTCCATGTCCGCACCGGCGGCACCATCTTCCTCACCGCCGACCACTCCCGCTTCAATTTCCAGAATGATTTCGTGCTCGGCACACAGCTTCAGCATCTCCTGAGAGAGCTTCATGTTTTCTTCCAGAGGAAGATTGGAGGCATCCAGCATGTGTGACTGGAACAGGTTCCCTTTGCCCGCAGCACGGCGTTCGGCGGTTGCCTGAATCAAAGGCTTCAGGAAAGTATCGACTTCCTTGGGAGGACAGTGGTCGGTATGCAGGGCGATCAGCACGTTGTGCTTTTCAGCAAGGCGATGAGCCGCTTCTGCCAGAACGATGGTTCCAAGGACAGAGTCCTGAACATTCAACCCGGAGGCAAATTTTCCACCCCCAGTCGAAATCTGAATGATGCCGTCCGACTTCATGTCGGAGAAGGCCTTCAGAGCGCCGTTAATCGTGACAATGGACGTCACATTGATAGCAGGATAGGCGTAGCTCCCTTCCTGGGCAGCGTCCAGCATGGCGGCGTATTGCTTGGGTGTTGCAATGGGCATGATTCAAACTCCGTGACGACAAAAATTGTGTGAAAACAGGGTGACCCAGATTCGGAATGGACGAACATGTCTGCCCGG
Organism: uncultured Planctomicrobium sp.; assembly: GCA_938015865.1. Taxonomy (GTDB): domain Bacteria; phylum Planctomycetota; class Planctomycetia; order Planctomycetales; family Planctomycetaceae; genus Planctomicrobium. Next base: position 7,405 of record CALLWY010000208.1, on the reverse strand, counting down.
GACTCCGCATCGACATCAGCAGGCAGAAGTCCTGAACATGCTGGCCGCCTCCGACAGACTGCCACCAGAACAGCCTGTCACAACGGCATCACTGCCGCGAGATTCCTGTCAGCGAAACCTTTGGTGACTGATCGGGCGGAGAAGCGTATCACGTTTTCCAGTCGGGGCCTATCATAGCGGCGATGAATTCGACTCTCCACGAAGATGAATTCCTCAAAATCCAGAATCTCCTCCCGATTTCAATCATTAATTTTTCGAAAACTCATCCAAATCCGCCGATGTCAAAGGTGTCTTGTGTCCTGGCGAACCCGGTCTGAATTAAAATCCCGCTCATGAATTCAAGCAGCTCAGTTGGTTCGCCTGATGAATCACCACTTCCCCCCCAGCGGGCGTGGCGATATCTCCTCATCGACCAAGGACTTATTGCCATCTTCGTAAACTTTGCCATTAACTGGGGAATTGCCTGGGGTGTTTTTCGGGATATGGAGACAGTACCGCTTCAGGGGGAACGGAGTATCGCCGGAGACACGTTCGCCACCTGTTGGATGCTTCCGTTGATCTCATGCCTGATCGTGACAGCCCTGACTCGAAATGAAATCCGGAAGGGGCGCATCCCCCCCCATCGGGAATGGACCTGGCCCTCTCCGCTGCTGGCCCGACTTGCGCGAAACGTTCCCCTTCGAGCAGCACTCTGGGGACTGGCAGGAGCCTTTGTTCTGGCGCCGATTGCCCTCAAGGCGCTGGAACTCACCGGCGTCGAAAGCCTTCCGCTACAGCGATTTCTTCTTGCGAAAGCGACATTCGCCAGCGCCATCGGGATCTTTTTCTGCCCGTTTCACGCCTGGGTCGCGCTACACGATGGCGTTTCCCGACAACTCACCTAGATACCGACGACGTCGACATCTCCAGACTGAGGGCCTCAACGAGATGCCGGTCGATTTCCGATCCTCCATCTGCCTCAATAGCGAGGGCGGCCAGTTCAGCCAGTCTTCTCAGTTGGCCGACGCGTCCTTGGGAAATCTCCTGAGCCGCGTCGATTCCATCTGGAGTAAATCGTGCCGTGCATCCACGTTCGAGAAGATCACGTGTCAGCAGTTGCATCGCTTCCCGTCGCGCCAGATCCTTCAGTTCAACTCGGAGCCAAACATGTTCATTCAGGAACGCGGTCCAGGCCGGACTGAGATCGGACCCGCCTGCAAAAATCCAGGAACAGCGGCTCCCGAATGCATCCATCATCCGATTGACCGGACGAATCACAGCATCATCAGCCCGATCAACATGATCGAGCAGGAACGCGAGACGCCGCTGTGTCATCGCGGTCGCTTCCGCATATTCCTGCAGCCACAGCCAGCACTCCAGATCGCGGGTCCCGGATAACAGACCTGATCCAAGACGGGTACTGATTCTCCAAGGGACTTCCTCAGCTGACACAGCGGTCAGGTTAACTTGGGCGACAGAAACTCCTTCACGCCGGAGTTGTGTTGCCAGTTCCGCCAGACATCGCGTTTTTCCGGTCCCATGTGGCCCAGTGAGCAAACCGCTGTGACCGGTGTGAGCCAGATACTTCAGCCGCTCAATAGCCTCCGTCCGATGTTCGCATTCTGCCCCCGCTGTGATGTGAGGGATGATTGAGCCCAAGGTATCCATCGTCACAAATCTTTCTGAGATTCCGACATCAAGCGCGCTGCAACCGATGGATTCAGTATCGACCTGAAATTCTCCTTCCCATGAACCTGATTGCCGCCACAACCGGATTGGTCCCAAAAAAATCCGAAAAACAGCAAATCCGGGGGCGATTTTAATAAAGTTTGCCGCACTCGAACGAACCGAGTGCGGCAAATCGATAGCGGAACGAGTTCACCCTGCAGGCTGATGCAGGTTTGTTCAGTCCAGAGACTTGAACTTGATGTCTTTGAATTCCGCCCACATTGGCTTCCCGGCGTGCAGCTGCAGCGCCAAAACTCCGTCCAGCAGAGCCAGTTCCGGATGGTTGTCTTTGAAATCCAGAATCAGACGGCCGTTGAGGAAGTGCTGAATGTGGTTCCCTTTGGCCACAATGACGACGTCATTCCAGTCATCCAGCCGAAAGAGCTTCTCAAACGCAGCCTGATCGATCAGGTCATTCCGAACAACCTTTTTTCCGTCACTTTCCCAGGTCGCCTCTTCTCCAGCGAGGCAGATGCGTCCCCGCTTCCCCCCTTCGTCATAAATAAATCCAGCCACATTCGGGAGTTTATTCTCGTTGCGCAGCTCGTGCTGATATCCCCTCACGACCCAGGCGTTACGACTGTCATTCGGGAAATGCTTGCTGCGATACTGAATCCCGGAGTTGTTTGTATTGCTGCAGCGGAAAGAGAGCCGCAGTTCGAAGTCTTTGGTATTTCCATCCTTCCAGATCAGAAATGTATTTCCTTTGGCAACATTCTCTGGAGTCGTTTCTCCATGAATCACGCCATCTTTCACACTCCAGAGACGGGGATCCCCATCCCAGCCGGTCAAATCCTTTCCGTTGAAAAGAATCTGGTACTCTCCCGACTCAAGCGGAGCTGCGACCGGCTCGGCGGCAGACAGGACCAGTGCAGGGAGGCAGAGCATCGCTGCAAGGACGGCACGACAGAATATCACAGGACGGCGCATCTGAGTTCTTTCTATTCGTTGTGGCACATCGGAGTGTAGCACGATTGAAGTTCTTGAACGGGTTTCATTTTGACAGTTCATCAACGTGGCTAACGTGGCTGTTGATGGTGAATCACTGCTGGTGAAACGCCAGAAGTTCCATCTTCGGTTTTCCCCACAAGACGGTCAAGCGGTTGCCGAAATGGGACGTCAGGAAGATTGATAGCCGGTACTCTCCTTGTCCTGACGTCGCACTTTCGCCACAAGTTCATTCCGGCGATCGAATTGGAAACGTTGAACTTTCAATGTTTCCCAGCTATCGTGACCTGTGGTGCGCAAAGCCCGTCCATCCTCGTGAATCGAGTCGAGGATCACTGATGGGAGGCGCAGAGAATCCAAAGAACATCGAGCAACCTGCATCAATGTCCTGTCTGCAGTTCGTTGAGCATCGACATGGTCAGGACGTTACGGCAATGTCCGCATGATCGTTCCGGTGAACGACTTCCGGGCGCACGATGTTCCTGGCATTTCAGTCTAATTATCCCCCCGCCATATGAAGCCGTGACCCGGCACGAGCGATCCCCTTGAAGATACTTGTCACTGGCAGCGCTGGATTTATCGGATTTCATGTTAGCCAGGCGCTGCTCCGCCGTGGCGACGACGTCATTGGCTTCGACAACTTCAACGATTATTACGAAGTCTCCCTTAAGCGGGCGAGAGTCGCTCAGCTGTTAACCGATCCCCGCTTTCGCATGGTCGAAGCCGATCTCGTCGACCACACTACGATCAATGAACTTTTTGCTTCAGAACGTCCCCAGCGGGTGATTCATCTGGCGGCTCAGGCGGGAGTCCGACATTCATTAACGCATCCGCGCGATTATACAGAAGGCAACGTCACCGGATTTCTCAATATTCTGGAAGCATGCCGCAATTTCAGCGTTGAGCATCTGGTGTATGCCTCCAGCAGTTCTGTCTATGGGTCGAACACCCGGATGCCCTTCTCCTGCCACGATCCAGTAAATCACCCATTAAGCCTGTATGCCGCCACGAAAAAGTGCAATGAACTGATGGCGCACGCCTACAGCCATCTCTACGGATTGCCGACAACCGGTCTGCGATTCTTCACGGTATATGGACCATGGGGCAGACCCGACATGGCAGTCTTTATTTTTACCAGGGCCATTCTGGAAGGCCGCCCGATCGATGTCTTCAATCACGGGAAGATGCGCCGCGACATGACCTATGTCGACGATATCGTTGAAGGGGTCGTGCGGGTCTGCGATCGAATCCCCGTTCCTAATCCCGACTGGTCCAGCGACAACCCTGATCCCGCATCGTCACGAGTTCCCTATCGTCTGTACAACATCGGGAACCACAGCCCCGTTGAGCTGAGTCATCTCATCAACACACTCGAACAGGTTCTCGGAATCCCAGCAAAGAAAAACTTCCTTGATCTCCAACCCGGCGATATCCCAGCAACTTATGCCGACGTTGACGATCTGATTCGGGATGTCGGGTTCTCCCCTTCGACTCCAATTGAAGTCGGAATCCCCCGCTTTGTTGAATGGTACCGCGCCTATTACCATCAATAAGTTTCCCTGAGAACAGGGCAAGCCACAGTTGTTCCCCGGTGGTCATCAACCTGAGTCGGATTGATCAGAAGTTTTCGGGAACGCGAGACCGACTGACGTCTTTCTTTGTCAGGTCTTTGAAGACGGGCGTCTGTAGGTGGCGTAAGCATGCGGGGTTTCCCACAGCCGCACTTCCACCACCGGAAGTCCCTCCGCTGATGCGTGTTCAAAAATCAGCCGGGCAATATTCTCCGCCGTCGGATTGCAGTCGATGAGATACAGAGGCTCACCCAAAGCGCGAAGCGACTCAATGGCGGGATCATCTTTGTGAAGAATCATCCGGTGATCCAGGTGTTCATCGATCCAGCTGCGCACCTGCCGCTTGATGTCGTTGAAATCGATCAACATTCCGCGATCGTCCAGTTCGTCCCCTTCCAGGACGATGACCGCCAGTCCGTTATGACCATGCAGGTGCCGACACTTCCCCGAATAGTTAAGCAGGCGATGTCCGTAGCAAAATTCGATTTCCTGAGTGACACGAAACATTCTGGAAGCAACGACCTCTCGGGAAAGGGGAATCCGGAAAACGGCTGGAATGATTCCATCATCGTAGAACCGAAAATAACGGCAAGCCTTGTCTGAAAAATGTTCCAGATTCGCCGAACTTCCTGCGTCCTGTGATGGTCTGATCCACAAACCGGCATGGAATTTTGGTATTCTGCTTGACGAGCCACCGATTCACAATTTACTTTGACAAACTACGGAACTTGAAAAAATGACGACACGCCTCCCCATCACCAGCCTGCTACTACGCCTACTTCGCCGTGCGAAGTCTTAGGCCGGTGCGCTGAGATTGGCGGGGTTCCGCTTGCGATTCACACCACCCTGGGACTTCTTTCCTGTAAGTCCCAGGGTGGTTTTGTTTTCACCACGTCCCGTTGAACCATTTCCCTTTCCCCAGACAACGATTCCGAACATGGCCAGCGACATCATCACCATTTTTGACACGACACTTCGTGACGGGGAGCAGTCTCCCGGATGCAGCATGGACACCAGCGAAAAGCTGGAAGTCGCCCGGGCACTCGTGGAGCTTGGGGTCGATGTCATTGAAGCCGGTTTCCCGATCGCCAGCCCCGGAGACTTCGAAGCAGTTCAGAAAATCGCCCAGAGTTATGGGGATCAGTCGGTCATTTGCGGACTTGCCCGGTGCCGACAAGAGGATATCACCCGAGCCTGGGAGGCTTTGAAAGAGGCAAAGAAATGTCGCATTCACCTGTTCCTTGCGACCAGCGCGATTCATCGCGAACTGAAGCTCAAGATGGCGAAAGAGGAAATCCTGCGGCGTGCTGTCGAGTCAGTCAAGATGACGTGCGATCTGATGGCATCCCGCCCGGACATCACCACCCCCAATGTTGAGTTTTCACCTGAAGATGCGGCCCGAACAGAACTCGATTTTCTGGCGGAAGTGGTTGAGAAAGTCATCGAAGCGGGAGCAACAACTGTCAATATTCCGGATACGGTCGGGTACGCGACCCCCAATCACTACTACAATGTCATTCGCTACCTGAAGGAGAATGTTTCCAACATCGAAAAGGCAGTGATCAGTACCCACTGCCACAACGACCTGGGTCTGGCAGTCGCGAACAGTCTGGCAGCGATCGAAGCCGGGGCACGACAGGTGGAATGCACCATCAATGGATTGGGAGAGCGTGCCGGGAACGCCGCATTGGAAGAAATTGTGATGGCCCTGCGGACCCGACAGGACTACTACGGCGTCCGTACCAACATCAACACTCCGCGGTTGTATCCGACCAGTCGACTGGTCGCTGGAATCACCGGAATGGCGGTTCAAAGAAACAAGGCCATTGTTGGCCAGAATGCCTTTGCGCATGAATCCGGGATTCATCAGCACGGAATGCTTCAGGATCGCTCCACTTATGAAATCATGCGTCCTGAAGATGTCGGAATTCCCGGAACCAATCTTGTCCTCGGAAAGCACAGCGGGCGACATGCATTGCGGGATCGGGTGAAGTCCCTGGGATATGAGCTGGATGAGGAGTCATTCCAGAAAGTCTTTGACGACTTCATTGCTCTGGCAGACAAGAAGAAGGAGATCTTCGACTCGGATCTGGTCGCCCTCATCGACAATCGTGCCGATGAAACAGAACAGACCTGGACGGTGAAGAGTTTCCACACGCTGGGCGGAACCGGAACGATCCCCACCTCCACAATCGCTCTCATTCATCGGGATGGGTCTGTGGTTCAGGATGCTTCGACGGGGGACGGGCCGGTGGATGCCGCCTTCCGATGTCTGGAACGCATTGTTGGAATCAGTGCCAAACTCCAGGAGTACCGGGTCCGTAGCGTGACGGGCGGAAAGGATGCGCAAGGAGAAGTCGCTCTGCAGATCAGCGTCGATGACAGAACCTATCACGGCAAAGGGGTCAGCACCGACGTCATCGAAGCGAGCGTCCACGCTTACCTGCAGGCATTGAACAAAGCCCTCTCGAATACACGTGGACGCGGAACAACACGTGAAAAAGGGGTCTGACCCGACGCACAATATTCCCTTCACAGGAATCTGACGTAAGTCAGCCTAAACAGACCGATTCCTTCTGTTGTCTTATGCGATTGCATCGAGCGCAGAAGGGATCGGTCTTTGTCGTTGGTACGCAAACTGCAACACGGCTGACCAGGAGTCAGCGACGTCCCACGTCAGACGCGCCAAGAAATCTAACATCTCTTTTTCACAGGAGGAAAAACAATGGTCACCACTCAAATATCACGCGAAGATGCAGAGTCCCGCGCACGTATCATTTTCTATACCCATTTGGGAATCTATGTGGCCGTCAATGCCGGACTCGCCTACATCGACCTGACGACAAATCCCGAGCGGACATGGTTTTTCTGGCCGATGCTGGGATGGGGAGCTGGATTAGCCGCCCATGGTGTTGCCGTATTTGTGACTCATCGGGCAGCGGATCGGGTCCAGATGCGAGTGGCCCGGCGAGCGGAGCGCCGCGAACGACGAGAGGCCCGACAGGCCGCAAAGGGATCTCGCTAATATGTGGTTCTGTCTCACAACACGTTGCAATGGATTGCGAAACGGAATGCTCGGTATCCGCTCGCACTGGTTGCGGGCGGATCACTCCTGTTCCGCCACCTCCCAACATCGCAATATTGATGACCGTCCGATCCATCATTCATCCGAACGTTCC
>CALLWY010000207.1 GCA_938015865.1 uncultured Planctomicrobium sp. | reverse complement strand
CGATCCGGTCATCCTCAATCTGTTTTCTGATGCCCGCCATTGAACGACATTGGACGTGGAGTCGTCGCTACGGGGGCCGGTTCGGGCTCCTGTTCATTCTGATCTATTGTGGAGTGACGGTGTTGTTCGCATCACTTCAACGCTCGATGATTTACGCGGCCCGTCCCGGTCCGGTTCATGCAGATCCTCAATGGGTGGAAAGTGGGCGACTCAAACCGGTGGCGATCGCGCGGCAGGATGGAGGAGTGCTCAATGGATGGTGGACGAAGGCCGTCGCGTCCCCAGCGTCGAAAAACTCCTCCAACGGTTCCACGGATACTGCCGAATCGAAAGGGCTGGTCATCCTCTTTCCGGGGAATGCCGGGGACCGAAGCGGGCGTATTCCCATTTTGGACGATTTCAATCGGTGCGGCTGGGATGCTCTAATCTTTGATTATCGTGGCTATGCGGATAATCCCGGCACCCCCAGCGAATCGGCCTTCGCCAGCGACGCCCGAACCATCTGGGATTTCGCTACGGGAACGCTCGGGTATTCCGCTGGCAAGATTGTCCTGGCAGGGCAGTCGTTAGGTGGCGGAGTGGCGACAAGACTGGCATGGGACCTGAAACAGGAAGGGATCTCCCCTGCCGGTCTGATTCTGAGAGCCACATTTACCTCCCTGCCGGATGTCGGGAGCAGAATGTATCCCTGGTTGCCGGTTCGATGGCTGATGATCGACCGTTACCCGTCCATTGATCGCATTGGCGAACTGACCTGTCCCATTCTGATCATTCACGGCCGGCTGGATACCATTACCCCGCTTTCACATGGGGAAGCTCTGTTTGCTGCTGCCCCAGAACGGTCAACCAGCGGGGTCCCCAAAACGTTCATCGAGATTCCGAACTGTGGGCATAACGATCTTCAGCTGCTCGCTGCGGAACAGTTGCATCGGGCGCATCAGACCTTTTTTTCAAAGGTTCTGGCGGCTCGTTCCATGACACACAACTCAACTCAGGAAGCTAACAGTGAAGAAAGGGAGCTGGAGTGATGAGCCGCCCTGCGACCTTGACTCCTGATGCGGTTCAGCTGGCGCTGGAACAGCTCACTCGTTCCGATCGCCGGCTCAACGAAATCATTCAGCAGGTAGGGCCGTTTCGACTCCGGCGATCGACAAACCGGTTTCAGTCCCTGTTGCGTGCGATCGTGGCCCAGCAGATTTCCACAGCTGCGGCGCGGTCCATCTGGGGGAGACTGGAACAACTCGCCGCCCCACACCCGCTGACCGCAGAGGCGATCCACAACCTCAGTGATGAATCCCTGCGCGGGGCGGGTCTTTCCCCTCAGAAACTCAAATATGTTCGTGACCTGACAGAGCAGGTCCATCGGGGGGACTTGAACCTCAGGAGTCTTCATTTCCGAAGCGACGACGAGATCATCGCAGAGTTGACTCAAATCAAGGGGATTGGGGTCTGGACAGCTCAGATGTTTCTGATGTTCTCGCTGGGACGCCCGGATGTCCTGCCGCATGCGGATTTCGGCATTCGTACAGCGATCAAACGAACGTACGGACTCGATGAACTCCCGTCCCGGGAGGAATGCCATGAGATTGCCCAGCCATGGCGCCCTTACGCCACGGTGGCCTGCTGGTATCTGTGGCGCAGCCTCGAATTCCCCTCTAAATGACCCGCAGGTCAGGAGGCTCGGGGAGCTGACCGGCGCTCCATGATGGCCCGGATGCTCAAGAGAATGAGCGTCACGGCAGCTGCGATGATTCCATTGCGGAGCTTCTGATCGCTTCCGGCCGTCGCGAAGGAGATGACGCCCGCCAGAATGGTCAGGATAAAGACATTCAGAATCCCCAGCTTTCCGGGGAAGAAGTGCTTCTTCAATCCGCGACCACCCCGCAGTTCGTTAAAGGCCACTGCCAGCACGACAAGCACACCGACCACAAGTCCTTCGACCAGGTCGGGGCGGGATTCAAACGATTTGGCTACGGAGTCGATGACGACTTTCAGAAACGCTGAACCAAGGACGATCCCGAGGACGGAACCGGCCCCTCCTGTCAGGCTGCAGCCTCCGACGACGGACGCGGCAATGGCATTCAGTTCGTACCCCGCACCGTCTCTGGTTGGTTCGCTGGTGCCGACGTAGCAGGTGTAAAGAATGCCCGCCAGAGCTGCGGTCATCGAGCCGATACAATAGGCCAGCCATTTGAGACGCTCGGTCCGAATTCCGCTTAATCGGGTCGCCTGCTCGTTCCCCCCAAGGGCATAGAGGTGACGCCCGACGACGGTCTTGCTCATCATGACCCGCAGCGCGATCGCCAGCAGGACAAAGATGAGCGCAGGAATCCACCAGCTGTTCCCCAGACTGCTGAACAGCGGATCGGTAATCGTGATCGTCGATTTTCGCGTCTTGGATGCGTAGGCAATCTGGGTGACATCCTGAATCAGCAGCTTGGCCAGACTTCGCAGTCCCACGAGCGATGCGAGCGTGGCCACGAACGGGGGGAGTTCAATGGCGGTGATCAGCCACGCATGAAAACTTCCCACAAGAAAGGCAGCCAGCATCGTGACGAGAAAGGCGACAATCAGTACCCAGACTGGAAGCTGATCTGTCTGCGGAACCGCATCAGGTCGGGGCAGGATCTGCATCCATGTCGACATGGTCTCCGGATCTGTGGTCCCGCCGACTTTTGGCGACAGGAGCAGGCAGACCGAACAGAAAATCATTCCGCTGAACGCAATGACGGAGCCACTGGAAAGATCGATCCCTCCAGCGATGATAACGATCCCCGCTCCCAAGGCAAAAATCCCGAGCAATGCGATTTCCCGGACAATGGTCACCGCATTCTGCCGGGGAAACTCCCGGTACGAATCACTGATCACCGTCGTAAACGCCAGTACGCAGAAGATGGCGATCAGCAGTCCGAATTCGTTCCGATACCGCTGAAACAGACTTGTGTCGGACGTGTTGGGAAGAGCCATTTCACGAGATTATTCGAAGGAGCCAGACAGGAGCAGGTCATACAGCTTGGAGTTGTGGACGATCACGAGGACTGGAGCTTGCGCTCCTTCAGCCACTCTTCAAACTCCTTCAGCTCCATGAAGATCGTTTCCGGTTCAAGGTTTTCCTTTTTCACTGGAGAATTGCTGTCCGGAACGATGACGCGCACTTCGGTGGCAAACAAGTCGTTTGTCCCTTCCTGTGCATAGTTCGGGTAGAATTCCTTGATCGTTTCCTGATCGTCTTCGACCAGAGCCTTGAGAAGTCGGACCCCGTCCATCCCCATCTGGTACGGGTTCTGAACGACCATTACATCGACAAAGTTGTCTCGCATTCCTGCGATACTGGCTTCCGCCGCATCGAAACAGAAGATCTTCACCTTGTCTCGAATATTCCGGTCCTTCACTTCCGCGACGATCTGCGGCGTGTTATAGGCCCAGATCCCGACCAGTGCATTCAGGTCGGAATGACGGTCCAGCGCCCCCTGTACATTCTTTCGGGCCGTTGGCAAATCGGATCGGTCTTCAAGTCGTTCCGCTTCCACTCCGATTTCGCCGAATCCTTCCTTAAATCCCTGCATCCGCAAAATGGCATTGGCGGCTCCGGTATTTCCGACGAAGAACGCGTATTTGCCTCCGTCCGGAAGGATTGCTTTGGCGGCCTTGCCCAGTTCCCGGCCAGCGATGATGTTGTCTGTTCCGATGTACCCGAACCGGGCATCCCGGTATTTGTCGCGGTTGATTTCCCCGTCGATGGTGATCACCTTCACTCCGCGATCCCGAAGGGCCTTCAATTCCTTCGCGAGTGCAGCGCTATCGGGGTTGAAAACAGAAATCCCGAACCCGACCAGATCTTTCTGCATGGCATATTGCTTGACCTTGTCGACCTGTCCCTTGTCGGTGAAGTCGGCCCGGTCAAAGGTAACGTAATACCCCTGATCCTTGAGTCCGAGGACCTCCTCTGCCTTCATTGCTCCGGCTTCGCAGGCGTCCCAGAATGGGTCGTCCCCGTTCGTCAGAATGACAATGCGCTTCTTTCCGGTCTCACCGCCTCCGGCTCCTCCGGTTCCGCTGGACCCGCCGCTCGGGCACCCGGAAAGTCCCATACAGAAACAGGCCAGAGAGACTGTTGCCAGACAAAGCTGCAGAGGCCGTAGCATCGTGGAGTCCTTCACACGCAGAGTTAGTTACGATTCTTTACAAAGTCAGACAATAGACGTTGAATAACATAACGTCAATCTGATGCGACGGGCAGTCTACCGGGGATTTTCCGGATCTGTTTCTGCAAAATCAGAACTGGAAAGAAGATCAAGGTGAGTATCAGGAGAAATCACCGCGGGTGATTCGAAGAACTTCCTCAAGCGAGGTGACTCCGGTCAGCATTTTCCGGAAGCCTGCCTGGCGAAGGCTGACCATCCCCTTCTTCAATGCATTGGCCCGGATCTCACCTGTGCTGGCTCGTTCGTTGCACAGGTGGCGAATCTCTTCGTCATTGACGAGCAACTCGTGCACCCCGGTTCGACCGGAATAACCGCTGTCACGACAGTCACGACAGCCGCCGGGAACATAAAGGACGTTCTCCCCCACTTCCGGAAAATCGGAAGGGAGATCGCTAGGGTGGTACTCGTGGGGGCGACGGCATCGCGGGCAGAGCCTTCTCAAGAGGCGCTGGGCGAGAACTCCTTCGACCGTACTGGCCACCAGATAGGGCTCAACACCCATGTCAACCAGTCGAGTAAAGGCTCCGGGGGCATCATTGGTGTGCAGCGTGCTGAACACGAGGTGCCCTGTTAAGGAGGCCTGAATGGCGCTGGTGGCGGTCTCTCCGTCCCGAATTTCTCCAATCAGCACCACATCCGGGTCATGACGGAGAATGCTCCGAAGCCCGGCAGCGAATGTGAGACCGATTTTGGAATGAACCTGAATCTGACTGATCCCGGGGAGCTGATATTCGACCGGATCTTCAACGGTAATGATCTTGGTCGCGGGACTCTTGATTTCGCTCAGGGCGCTGTACAGGGTTGTCGTTTTCCCGCTCCCGGTCGGTCCGGTCACCAGAATGATTCCGTGAGGGAGTTCAATCAGTTTTTTGAACTGATCGTAGGTGTCCTGCGGCATCCCGACCCCTTTGAGGTCGAAGACCATTCGCTGTTTGTCCAGCAGACGAAGAACGATCCCTTCCCCATGGAGCATCGGGATAATCGACATACGCAAGTCGATTTCACGCCCCTTGACACGAATATTGATTCGGCCGTCCTGTGGAAGTCGCTTTTCAGCGATGTTCAGGCGGGCCATGATTTTCAGGCGGGTGACGATCGACGAAGAAAAGTGATTGATCTCCGGCGGGACAGGCTGCACACGCAACATGCCGTCGACGCGAAACCGGACGACAAGCCCGGATTCCTGCGGCTCGAGGTGAACGTCACTGGCCCGCTGTTCGAGTGCCTCAATCAGTAATTCGTTGACCAGACGGATGACGCTCGGTGCCAGGGCGGACTCTGCCAGTTCGCCCATCCCTTCCGGGATGTCATCGAGCATCTCGATTTCATCCGCACGCTGAGCCACCAGTTCCTTGATGGTGTCTCCCCCGACCCCCAGATTCCGTTTAATCAGGTCGAGAATCTGGTCCCGGCTCGCGAGGACCGGTTCGAGGCGGACTTTCCCCAGCGTACTCAGTTCGTCGAGGGCCTCCAGATTGAACGGGTCGCTGACCGCCATCCGGATATGCCCATTGGATCGCTCCAGCGGGATCGACTCGTAGCGGAAAATGGCGGAGGTCGGAAACAGATTGAGCAAGTCGCGGTCGACCTCAAATGATCTGAGGTCGACCAGCTCCATCCCGAGTTCTTCGGAAAGGACCTTGAGGGCGTCGTGTTCGTTCAGGACTCCCATCTGTACCAGCACCCGATCAATCCGGCTTTGCGGATCGGTCTGCATGGCCAGATCGATCTGTTGCTGGGTGACGAGTCCGGAATCAAGCAGAAGTCTGGAAAGATTCATGTTGTGACGCTGTTGTAGGGCACGCGCGGGTGCTTGCCGAAAGACTTGCTTTGCTTGATTGAGAACGAGGCGGGGTTATCGTCCTCCAAAGCCCCGTCCGCCGCTTCCACGACTTCCTCCGAAACCTCCGCCGCCAAATCCGCCCCGACCACCAAATCCTCCGGAGCCAAAGCCGCCGCCTCCCTGCATCCGCTCCCGCATTCGCTGCTCGAACATCTGCCGGATCTGATCTGGATCAGACGAGGGCGTACTGGAAGATGACGACGTTGACGATGAACTGGTTGTGGTCGCGGAGGATCGGGCTCCCGTGACACTCACCTTCACTTGCGGAAGTACGGAACCGAGCGCTCCCCGAACGACGGATGAACTGGCGTTTTCCAGATTAATGACGCGAACCGTTCGACGTGCGTCCAGCATCGCCTGATCCATGGCCTCGACGAGCGATTCCACTTCCTGGAACAGGGCATCATCCGCCCAGACGATCAGGTGGTTGGTTGTCCGGTCCACTCCCAGAGCCAGTTTGGGCTCGGGTGCCGGACCCTGCCCCTGGCCACCACGTCCGCCGCCTCCCCCTCCTCCCGCCAGCATCGCCAGCGGATTGTTCACCTGTTGCGGGCGTGGGGGATCGATGTAGTTTTTGAAGACATCCTTGACGACGTTGTAAACCTCATCGGCGCTGGCGTATTGCACCGGAATCATGCGGGCGAGCTTGTTCCGCAGGGAATCCCCTCCCAGATCCGTTGCATCGATGATCCTCAGCATCTCCTCGACTTCACGGACCTGTGTTGGCGGACCGGACACGAAGAGGGCATTCTGTCGGACATCGGGAATAATTCGCAGCGTCTGTGTCGTCGATAGTGCTCCTAGTCCGGTCATATCTCGGAGGCTGCTTCCGAGTGACATCACGCCACTCGACAGGGTGTCCATCACGCCGCCAGAAGAGGAACTGGAAGCGGAGACCGATGTCCCCGGGAAGAGCAATTTCAGCATATTGGCTGCTTCCGTCGCATCTGCGACACGCAGCGTGAACACAGTCCAGGTAATCCGCGGCGGGATTGCCTGAAGTGTGCGCTCGAGCAATTCTTCAAACTGATTCAGCTGTTCCGGATCGGAAGAGGTGATGAACAGCTCATCTCCCATCACCACGATGTTCAGCCCCGCAGGCATCCCTGAGCTGGGGCCTGCGGATGCAGGGGACGCAGTGGATGTTGGCGCTGGAGTCGATTCATCCGACTTCGGGGACGCAGGTGCGTTGAGGTATCGATCCAGCAACTGATCGACTTCAGAGGGTGTCGTTGCAGGTGACTCGGATTGGGTTTCGGAACGTTCTCCCGGCTGCCATGCCGTTTCAAAGAGCGTTTTCTTCCCGCTGGTTGTGGGAATGAGCCGGAACGGAGACTTCGAATCCAAAGATTCCGGAATCACACTTGTTTGAGGTGGCGCCGCTGGGCGTCGGGAGGCTGGGGGAGTCGAGGAGGCTCCTGAATCTACATTCGGTTTCACCCCTGAGCCTGGTCCGGGACGTGGCCCCGGAGGTCCGCTGCGCGAAGGAGCGGATGGATTGATGACCTGAATCGGGACGTCGCTGTTCGCACTCCACATCTTCTGCAGAAGAGGAATGATCTCAGCCGGATCACGACCGGAAAGGGACATCGTCCGGGCCAGTGAATTGTCCATGCGGGCTGAGCGTGGGGTTCCATCTTCGCCGAGTTGTGACAGCAGCGCACGAATCTGGGTCAGCTGCTCCGGATTGGCTCTGATGAGCAACTGCTGGCCATACTGGTCTGCTTCAATAATGGGAGCCGCTTCTCCGTCCTTGGTGAACAGGGATCGGATCGTTGCGGTCACGGAAACCGGCTCCAGCCGCGAGAGCGGGATCACCGCCATCTGGCGATTGCCCAGTCCGTCCATCTGCGCGATCAGCGATTCGACCTGTCGGTGCTGAGTCGGAGTCGCCTGAATGTGGATCTTCCGGTTGCGTGCATCTTCATTCACAACAACGCCGGGCATCAATGCATTGATCGTCTTGGTAACTTCGACCGTATCAGCGCCGGTCACCTGATAGACTTTCAGGAACGGCCGATTGCTGCTCGGACTGAATTGCGACTCGTCCCCTTCGACGTCGATCGTTTTCAGGGCCTGTTCGATCAGGACATGCTGGGCCAGTGTTGCTGTCACCAGCAACTGATTGGTTCGAGTATCAACGGCGACACGCACCGGAGCGTTTTCTGCCCGGGGAGATCCTCCCCGCTCATTTTGCGCATTGCGCTGATCGCCTTCTCCCCGTT
>CALLWY010000206.1 GCA_938015865.1 uncultured Planctomicrobium sp. | reverse complement strand
GCCGCTTAATGAATCTTCCCCATCCCGGCATCAGTTAGGGCTTTGGGATGTCATCAGCCTGCTGATCGGGATTGTCGTCGGCGTCTCCATCTTCCGGGTTCCTCCGCTCGTTTTCGATCGGGCCGGCAGTCCGGAGATGGGATTGATTGTCTGGGGAGTGGGCGCCTTTCTGGCGCTGATTGGGGCGATGTGTTATGCAGAACTGGCCGCCACATACCCCGGCTTTGGTGCCGAATACATCTACCTGGGACGGGCGTTCGGGCGACCCATGTCGTTTCTGTTCGGGTGGATGCAGACGTTTATCATTCTCCCCGGAAGTGTGGGAGCGATGGCGTTCGTCTTTGCCACCTATGCCAGCCAGTTCCTCCCAGATCGCAGTGGAACTCAGGATGCACTGGCGGGGGGAGCAATTGCTCTCCTGTGTCTTCTTCATCTCATCGGATTTCAGTCCGGTCGCCGTGTCCAGAATCTTCTGACAACAATCAAGGTCATTGCACTTTTCGGAATTCTCGTCTGCGGACTCATTCTTCCCGTCCCCGAGCGTCCCGCCGAAGCGAATCAGGCTGTTCAGGAGGCTGTGAACTGGACCCAGCTTGGCCTGCCGCTGGTCCTGGTTCTCTATTCATATGGTGGATGGAGTGATGTGGCTGTGGTGACGGCAGATGTCAGGGATTGCCAGCGAAACATGCCCCGAGCGCTGGCCATTGGTCTTGGTCTGACAGCGGCGCTCTATCTGCTCCTGAATCTGGCGTATCTCCGTGTGCTCGGTTATTCCGGGGTCTGCCAGTCCGAAGCCCCAGCAGCCGATGTTGTGGAGCGGACATTAAGACTTCCTGCCGCCACCGGTTTGATGAGAGTGGTGGTGATGATCAGTGCGCTGGGGGCGATTCATGGAATGATTTTCTCCGGGAGTCGGTTACTCGCAGCCATTGGAGCCGATTTCCCGATCTTTCGTCGCTGGAACATTTGGAACCGGAATCACGTCCCCTTCTGGTCGGTGTCGACAGTTGGGGGCGTTTCCATCCTGATGACCGCCATTCTGGGAACAGTGTCCGGGCGCACCCGGCTTCAGACCCTGCTGACCTGGCTT
Organism: uncultured Planctomicrobium sp.; assembly: GCA_938015865.1. Lineage (GTDB taxonomy): Bacteria > Planctomycetota > Planctomycetia > Planctomycetales > Planctomycetaceae > Planctomicrobium. The sequence continues at coordinate 7,944 of CALLWY010000206.1, read as the reverse complement.
CATCTCCCGGTCCCGGACTGGAGCCAGTTTGGAGGGAGCTTTGATGTCTTCGTGGCTGCTTCGGCCCCTTACTTCTGGATCTTTTTCGGAATGTCCGGGATTGCGTTGATCCGCCTCCGAAGTCGGGACCGGGACCGTTCCCGTCCTTTCAAAGTTCCCGGTTATCCGTTGACGCCCCTACTGTTCATCCTGACATCCGCATTCATGCTCTGGAGTAGCCTGAAGTATGCGGGCTGGCTGACGTTGATGATGCTGCCGGTGCTGGGGTTGGGAATTCTCCTTGCAGCCATTCAGCGAGCCCCGGAGAAGTCGGAGTGAAAGAGCCTGTTTTTCGGGCGAAGCGTGCTCTGAGAGATGTTTGATCAAAAAAAGTTTCGCGGGAGACTCAGGGCCTCTCGCGAAACTTTCATCTTCAGGCAACATGATCCAGGAATTTAGCTGCGGGCGGCAGCCAGAACCGCATCATAATCCGGGTGAGAGGAGATTTCCGAGCAGTATTCGACGTACTTGAGGACGTTGTCCGGTCCGACAACAAAGATGGCCCGGGCCAGGCATCGATCGAGTCCTCCTCCACTGATGAGCACACCGTAGGATTTTCCAAACTCCGCAGTGCGATGATCGCTCAGGGTACTGACCTTGTCGATGTTCTCTGCTCCACACCACCGTTTCTGACCGAATGGGAGGTCCGTACTGACAACAAGGACCTCTACCCCGTCCAACTTCGCTGCTTCTTCATTGAAACGCTTGGTCTCAAGGGCACAGACGCTGGTGTCCAGAGAGGGAACGGTGGCGATAATTCGTGTCTTTCCTGCCGAATTGGCGAGAGTCACATCCTCCAGATTCGTGTTCTGGAGTTTGAAGTCCGGTGCGGTATCCCCGACCTTCAGCTCTGGACCAACTAATGTGACGGGGTTTCCCTTGAGTGTGACTTGAGGCATTTCTGGACTCCTGAGAAGAGATATTGTGAACGCTCACCACGGAGGATAGCGGGCCACGCAGTGGATGCCAGCTTAAAACGGATGGACTTCGGTCTGGTCTGCGGATTTCGTAGGACTGGCCTGGCCGTGTCCACCGGCGAACGAAGCCCTACTCCTCTGCCCACGCGGGAGGTTTGAACAGGTCCCCCACCTGAAACTGGAATCCGGGGAGAATGTCGCCCCCTGTCAGTTGATCATCTTCATCGAATCGACGGTTCCCCACCCGGCCTGCCTGACAGAGATGGACCGTCCGTGCATGTGGATCAACAAGCCAGATCGTGCCGATTCCATGCCGCTGGTAAGCGTGAATCCGGTCACTGATCTGTCGGCGGCGGTCGTTTGTTGTGGCCAGCTCGATGACAAGGGTTGGAATGGCGTCGGTGATCTGGTTGTCCACTTCGGCAAAGCGGGGGCCGGTAGTGAAGTAGCTGACAGCAGGGAAGTACACGGTATCGGGATTGCGCTCGACTCGAAGTCCCAGGTCAAAGCAGGCATATCCATGCAGCGTCGAATGGACGTACTGGGAAAATGCTTTTGAGAAATTCAGGACAATATTTCCATGCTCCAGATCTGGAGGAGCCAGCGTGACCGGAACCCCGCGGATCAGTTCCGCCCACTGGCCTCCATCAGGAAGCGAAGGACGATGCTCCAGAAACTCCTCGGCGGTCATATTGCGTTGGTTCATTGCGATGGATCAATCCAGCAGTTCGTCCACAATCATCCACAATTCCGGTCGGTTTACTCCTGAGCCGTACGGGGTGTCCACCATCGCTTCAGTTTAGAGCCCAACCATTCTCCCGTCACCCAGAAGACGTTTCCAACAATCATAATGACACCGACCACACTTGGCGTCAGCCACAGCCACCAGATCACGCCCAGAATCATCCAGTTGATGCTGGGATGATCTGCCAGAAACTCCCGGATCTGAACCAGTATCGGCCAACTTAAGAGCAGCCCGATGATGGCGAGTCCGACCGCTGTTCCGACGATCACGTTCGGCCAGGACACCCGTGGGGGAGGCTCGACGAATGGGTGAATTGTCCAGTCTGGAGTGGTCGGGATCATCCAGCGAACCTGCTCTCCCGCAGAGTTCTCTGTCAGAAGACTGACAAAGGCACTTTCGGTCGTCTCCTGAGGAGTCTCTGGTTCGACAAATTTTTGATCGGCAGTCACTACAAGATTGGTCTGCTGCTGCTTCCACTCCTCAGAAAGACGCATGTACTCCGAATTCCAATGAGCACGCTGAGAGGAGGGACTTTGTTCAATGAGGGTTGCTGCTGCTTGCTGGCACTTTCGGATCTGGACGAGCAAGGGGCTGTCTATAGAAAGTGGTCCCACTGCCTCCGGGAGAGCTTTGAGCAGGGCGTTCCATCGATTCAACCAGATTTCCGTTCCTGAAACGGAACGTGCACTTCCCGGCGAAAAGGTCATCTGGTCCTCAACGCAGACTCCGACAAGTCGAGGGACGCTGGAATCGTCATCAAATCGCAGCAGTCCGGTGGCGTCCTTGCTCTCCTCTTGTGACCAGAAGATTTGAACGCCGGTAACCGACTGTTTCGCTGGCAATTCGATGATGGTCCCCTCCGGAACCTTTGAAAATGCAAGCGGTCCTTCCTCGATGCTCCGGACGGATGTCACCTGAAGTTTGTCATCATGAAGAATGCGGAATCGCGTTGGCTCTTTTGACTGAATCCAGAGTTGGGACTGTCCTCGAACGGACCCGTTTCTCATGACCCAGACCAGGGTTTCATCAAGAGCCACTTCCGCTTTTCCGGACAGCTCCGCTGCCGATCGTTCGGTGAGTGTCAGATCCCTGCGGATCTGCTGATAACAGACCAGCGACCCCTGTTCGACCCCTTGAATCCATTCCGCTGGAGCCCACGAAGGAAAGGCCGCGGGATCGATTCGCAAGCTGGCTGTGGGAGCCGGAACGATAGGCGATCGGGCATCCACCAGAAGAAACTGGGATGTCTTCTGTGCGGAAAGGACATCAATCAACGGAACGGGGGGCTGAGTCTGCGCGGGGGACTGGCGATTCAGGAGTCGGTCCCGCAAGCCGGGCTGAATTTTTCCGGAAATGGTGATGGTTGCCGACGACGAGAACCGGTCCGGAATCTTCACGGAGATCGTCGTCCCATGTTCATCCGAAGTGCTCGTATATTGAAGTACCGAGGGGCGAATTCGAATGCCGGAAATTTCCGGGGGGACTCGAAAGATGACTCTCTTGAGAGGGGCTTCGACTGCCGTGAAATGAAATGTCGTCAGTGTTTCCCAGTCGTTTCGCGTTCCGATCTGAAGGTAGGTAACCGCATCGGCTCGCGTCGCTTCCATTGGGACGACGACTCGCAACCGAGTCGGCATCAGCCCTGATTGTGGACTGTAGATCCCTAGTTCCACATCCTGCGGGACAGATGGAGAGGGATTCCCGGACAGAATCGGAACGGCATTCCCCGGTGATGATTCGAGTTCAACTTTCCAGCGAGTGCGATCAACGAGTGTTAATTGGGAATCGGTCAGGGTTGTTTCCAGGAGACGAATTGTCGGCAAGGTGGTCCAGGTGTCCTGAGTCAGAGGAACATGCCCGGTGATGGTCCATGTCCGTGAACCAATCTGTCCTCCCGGGATGAAGACGGTCATATCAGGACCGATACGGCTGTAACGGACTTCCCGGTCTCCATTTGGACCCGTTCCCGTTGCGGTGACCGAGTCGATGCGGACAGACGGATCGATCCGCAATCGGTGCGAGAATGCGGGAATTAACGTGACCTGGATGGGAATGGTTGCGGTCCATTCCAGGCGATCCCGCAAAATGACAATCCGTTCGCTGATCGACGCTTCCCGATGTGGACTGAGGCGTCTCCAGGAGAGCTGGATGGGCTGTGGTGAATTGAGCATGGCTGCCAGAGATGGTCGCCCTCGCCCGCTATCTCCTTCGGCTGGCCATTCTTCCAGACTCAGCGGGACGACCCCTGCTGTCCGCACCAGTTCCAGTGCCGCTGTTGGAGGACCAGTCATCCCGATACAATGCATCAGTTCTGATGATCCCCACAGTGGAAAGGAGGGAATGGTGAGTGAGGAATGATCTTCGGCATTTGCTGGAAGTTCAAAATTGATAGTGACGGGGGATGCCGAGGACCCCGTCCGAAGTCGAAGCGTCAACGACGTCTCATCTGGCTTCGGAGCGTTATCGATCGAGTCGATTACATTGCTCCCCGTAATTGAGCTGATCACGCACCCTGCAGGAAACCTTAATGGGAGTAGTGCCGGCCAGCCCGCAGGCCCCGGAATCAGGCGGGTCTGTCCCCGGAATTGGAGCGGCGAGACATCCAGCAGCGTAATCGCCGTCGCTCCCATCGCATCGGTGAGGAGACTGCCCGGCGAAACGGTTTTCAACTGACCGATCGGTCCGAGCTGAATCAATGTCCCGGAGGCCCCTTCTTCGATTCTCCGGCCCCAGTGTTCAATGGCGATGTCGCTAAGCGAGGCAGGAAGCTGAAGGGTGGAATCGAGGACAGTCGGTACAATTGCCTGAAACGAATTCCCCTGCCCCAGAGCTGTACCCGGTTCAGCTTGATCTGAAGCGCTCTTCAGCGTCCCCAGACGAATCGTGAAGTCGAGTTGAATCTCCCATCGCGTCCATTCTTCGGGGTTGATTGACGTTTCGGGAGGACCACTGATTGGACTCTGTTCGTCGTCGTCCGTAGTCTCCTCGTCCAAATCAGGTGATTCAGATTTCGACTCGTTGAGAGGCAACATCGGAGTCAGGTTCACGACCATCGCATCCCCTCCCAGCGAGGGAATGAGTGGCTGCGACAGACCATTCACGAGGCATTCCGAAGACGCAGAAAACACCACGTTCTGCATCGGCAGTCGAACAAAGACCTCACGTGCTTCCGGAGCAGTCAAGACGCTGAATCGAGCGCGGATCTGCGGAGTCGGATTCAGCCGGAGCAGTTCGTAGCGTGCGGACTCGATCAGATATGAAAGTGAAGGGACCGCTGAGCGAATGAACGTTGCGGTCGTTGAAGAATCTGGAAGTGAAGTATCCCCTCGCAAGGTGCTGGCCAGACACACAATAAGGATTGCTGTTGTCGCTGCCTCCAGTGGCGGTGAAAGGGATCGACCCGATCGGTGAAGAAAATCGCGGCTCTGCATCCATGATCGGGGGACCAGCATGGATAACAGACTTCCCGTCAGCATTCCCCCGCATATCAGGGACCATGCTGGAGGAACCAGCAGTGTCACCCCAGCAAGGATGATGAACCAGAAAATAGCCAGTCCTCTGAGCCAGCCAATGCGGAACAGCCGCGCCCATGCCCCGGTCATCAGACAGAACATCATCGCCACCCATGCATAATGCCGAGTCCGTGTCACATTCCATGTTGTGAAATGAACGGAGGAATCGGCGACGGGCGAAACGAACGACCATGAACGGCGCACCGGGGGGAGTGAGGGTTCTTCGTTCGAGGAATCAAAGAGTTCTCTCCAGCTGGTCCACGAGACCGGATTGAAGATCGGTTCCTGCGGTGCCCGTGTGAGCGGTCCGAACAAGTCACGGGAAAAGAATCCCTGTGATTGAGGGGTGAACTGTACTCCTGGAATGTCGACCTGCGACAGACGCTGGTCTCCCGGCAGATCCAGTGTCCAGCGAAACTCAGAGACCGGATAGGATGTCCGGGGGAGCGGAACAGTGACCTTCTGGAACAGCCAGTCTGAAACGGCCTGCGTGGTGTATGTCAATTTCAGATGTTCCACTGTGGTGGATTCTGCTGGAAGCGGGATATCATTTCCGTATCGGAATACGGTGACCGCTCTCCCATCCATCTCCACCGCGGAGACCGTGCAGGAGGCTGGAAGCTGGAGAAGGAGCGACGATGCCGCGACAGGTCGGTCAAACTGCAGCTCCGCCTGATGAACGCATCCCTGAAGCACCGACGGACCAGCTGAGGTGGTCAGGGATACCTCAAGAACAGGAACTCCCAGCTGAAGATTTTCAAAGTCCGCTTCCTCATCTTCTGTTTCATTGGGACCGGCTGGGTCTGCTGCCGCTAGTGGCATCGGAGAGACGGTGTCGCCGGATGCAGCACGCGGAGCCAGTCGAACCAGCGTGCGACTGTTTCGGGATTCTGCACCGGATCGCAGTGTCGTACAGGTCAATGAGAGGGGATCAGAAAGTCGTTCGGTGACTTCGCGGAGCCGAAGCAGGCTCGGAGCGATTGGTGTATTTTCCGTCAGTCGCCATCCATCCCCTTCAAGAATCTGCAACTCCGTTCCCTGCGGCAGCAGCACCTGATACTGGACGGAGACATTTGCGGACGATCGAAACTGCGGGAGCGGAAGCCAGACTGGCGATTGCTGGGCCCATGGCGATGTCCGCGCGAAAACCCAGAGTTGACGGTGAGAAGTCGGGGTGATCGGGTTCTGCCAGTACACATGAAGATTGCGTTGATCCACGCTCCACGATGCCAGTCGGGATTCCAGATCTCCGGCAGCGACCGAAATCACCTTCCAGTCTTCAGGAAGCTGGATTGTCGTATGAAACCGGCTTCCGTTTTCTGCATGCATGGAGATGACAGCTGCCGCCCACGTACTATGACGACGCAGATCGGTCAGACACGTGATCTCCGCAGACAAATCGGAGCGAGGTTCATCAATCAGCACACTTAACCGGGAACCGGGTTCGCGTGATTCGTATCGCCAGACTTCACCAAGAGTGGGATCGCTCGTCAGGTTTGTCTGGACGAGCCCATCGACATCTGCCGACTGCAGCTGGAGCGGAGGTTCGACACGAAGTTGAATCACTCCCCGGGATTCCACTGCGTTTTGCAGGCTGACCTGCGGAATTTCAAACGGGCTCCCCCAGTTGCGAGCCTGGAAAGCTCTCAGCCGAAGGATCAGACGCGAGTCGAGATTCAGATGTCCCAACGGGATGATCAACACGTTTTCGTCCATCGGGTCACGCTGAAATTTCATCGCAGCCCCGATCTGAGACGTCCCACTGAATGCGGTCACCGATTGAACTTCCATTGATGATGGAAGCGACAGGTTCAGAGAACCATGTAAGGACGACAGTCCGTCAATGGTGATATCGGTCTTGAGAAAAGCCCCATCCCGTCTTGCCCGGATTTCTGATTCCAGTTCGTAGCGAGGCAATGGAACCTGCTGAAACTCCCCGGTCGGAGCGATCTTGATAGTGGTTGTCGCCTGATTTCCGAGTTCGAGAGTCCATTCCCGGAACCCGTTGTTTGGTGCAGAGGGGGCTGACAGGACCCCGCGACTCGATTCCATTGACTGGTCGACGGGAAGACGCAGGAGGAGTTGAGTGTTCAATGCCGGGGGAAAGGTCAGATCGAAGATCCGTTTCCCGGTGATTTCCTGTCCGTGGGCACTCCATTCGCCGTGAAGACGATCTTCATCGCGGTAGGTCCCAACGACAATCTGTTTTTCAAAAGTGGTCCCCGCAAGAGTGCGTTGCTGGTCCCAGCGGAGGCGATGGATAAACAGGTTTGTTTCTGACCAGTTGAGCCACGCGGGGCCTTCTCCCCGTCGCGTCACCTGCAAGGTCATCGTCCCATCAATAATTTCCAGATCCTGCACCGTGCCACGATAGATCGCACTTTCGACAGAAGCGATGGCCTGTGGACTCCCGGAACGGATGTCTTCTGGACCTCCTTCCTGAGTCCCTCCGGACGACGCTACGGTGTCGGAGCGCGGCTGCTGTTGACCGTAGGCCGAGAGAGGCGCTGAGATGAGGATGTTGCAGACGAAAGATGCGACAACACAGAGTCTGACGACCTGAACCAGTGTCAGTCCCCCGGAAATGGCTGATGAAAAGTGTCTCATCGGTCCTGGCATCCGAGTCAGCCCTCCAGACGGTCCGACTTGCTTGCCGGTGCAGGCCGATAGATTCGTGTTGTCATTGAGCGGAGCGACGAATCCCCGCTTCCTTCTGGCGCACGTGGCGGCG
>CALLWY010000205.1 GCA_938015865.1 uncultured Planctomicrobium sp. | reverse complement strand
GGCATACTGATTCGGCAGCAGCGCCTGTGGACCGTCGCTCATCGCCTTTTCCGGGCAACTGTGGACTTCGATGTGGACGCCATCCGCGCCGGCAGCAATCGCAGCCAGTGACATGCTTGGGATGAGGTCCGGTCGACCGGTTGCATGGCTGGGGTCAACGATGATCGGAAGATGGGAGAGTCCCTGAACGTTCGGGACAGCGGCCATGTCGAGCAGGTTACGAGTCGAGGAATCGAAGCTCCGAACGCCTCGTTCGCACAAAATGACTTCCTTGTTTCCATTGGCAAGGATGTATTCTGCCGACATCAACAGGTCCTGAACGCTGGCACTCATTCCCCGCTTGAGAAGCACCGGGTGTTTCGTCTGACCAACTTCCGAAAGCAGATTGAAGTTCTGCATATTTCGGGCACCGATCTGGAAAATGTCCGTATAACGGTCGATCAGTTCCACCTGTCGGGGGTCCATCACTTCGGTCACGATGGGCATGTTCAGTTCGTCGCCGACTGCCCGCAGAATCTTCAGCCCTTCCTCGCCAAGCCCTTGAAAGCTGTAGGGGCTGGTTCGGGGCTTGAATGCGCCTCCCCGGAGAACGTTGGCACCGGCTGCTTTGACCGACTTGGCAATCTCCATGAGGATCTCTTCACCCTCAATGGCACAGGGGCCGGCGATCATCATCAGATGGCCGCCACCGACCTTCACTCCATGACCCAGGTCAAAGACCGAATCCTCTTCGTGAAATTCCCGGCTGGCCAGTTTGAATGGTTTCAAAATCGACATCACATCTTCCACACCGGGAATCGCTCTCAATGGGGCATTACGCAACCGATCTTCATCGCCAATGACCCCGATCAGAGTCCGCTGGACCCCCTTGCTGAGTTCGTGCCGGAATCCCATTCCTTCCAACTGTTCAAAGATGTGCTGCAGCTGGTCTTCAGTGTAATTGGGCTTTAAGACGATGATCACGATTCACTCTCCGGGAGTTACCTGGCACTGTCCGCAGTGTCTCGCCCACTTCGAACAGAAAGAAAGCGGGGATTCGGGCGAAATTTGCGAAGGAAGGATTGTAGCTGCCGATCCGACCGTCGACGACTGTCTGAAGCAGGAAATGTCATTACAGCGGATCTGATGCACTTAACTGGTGGGTTATAGGGGGTTTATGCAAACGTTGCCGGGGGAAATCAGTCCGAAACGGCTGCACTTCAGGGAAATGACACAGCTGAAGCACCTGGTGGAAGCAGCCCATGCGAGGGGATCGGGAACGCTTGTTCACCCCGGGGCCTCATTCAGAATCAGGTTGCTGCATCTCCTGTCAACGTGACAGTTGTTGGTATTGCAGGTCATCCTGAACAGGCGGGGATTATTCCACGAATTCCAGCCAACCGAACCGCTCGGGGGCGTGAAAGGTTCCTTTCAGCGTTGGTGAGAGGGCCAGATATCCTTTATCTGCCTTGTCATGACGGAACAGGTTGATTCTCCAGCGAGTCCCGACCTCCGGGGGCCGTTCAGAGAGAGCAGAGAGCGGAATGCGCGCTTCCACTCGCCAGATCCGGGCGTTCTCGTCGATGGTGACGGCGGATTCTCCTCCGGCAGTCCATGCAAAGTCTTTCGAAGGGAGATCAATTTTGAGGTCGAGAGTCTCTCCCGTTGGAGCCCATTCAAATTCGGTGTATCGCTGGGGGTGGTCGGGGGATGTCCCGATGAATGCTTCCACGACGTCATAGTCCCAGAGTCCCTGACGTTCCGTTTTCGATGACGGGAGCCAGGTGGACAATGTGTGGTAAGGGCATTCATAACCCAGATACAGGTATTTGTCGGACCAGAGGATTCGGACGGGGGTGCTCAGCTCAGGACGGGCAATGGAAGAATTCGACTGATACTCCAGTCGAACTGGGACGGCGGTTTCCCATTCTTCTTCATCAAGATGTCCATCCGGAGCGAAATCCCGTGTGATCTTCCTGGCCTTCACGACAGGGAGCGGGATGGATCGGGCGAAGAGTCGTCTTGCATTGTCAAAGTAGATTTTTCGCTGAATCTCCGGGGGGAGATTGATGCTGCTGATCACCCAGTTCCCCTGAATCGGAGTCATATGGGCCCAATCCCGATCATCGGTCTCCAACCAACGCCAGCATTTGGTGAAAAACTCAACGGCGTCATCATCCGTCGGCTGATCAGAGTCTCCCCCTGATCCGAGAATGAGCTTCCGGTACACCATAAAGTCGGTAGCAAACAGAATCCGATCCTGATGCTTTTCAAAGAGGGCCCGGACCTTTTTCGGATCGTGTCGTCCCAGTTCAGGGATGCGGGCTGCCAGATCGGCGTACATGTTGGGGAATCGGTCCAGCGAAGCATCAACCCAGTCGAGATCCTCGGGATTATTGGCAAAATGAACGCAGATGAATGTCGTCTTGGGATGACGTTCAATGACGCGATTGAGTGCTTCCAGGAGTTCCAGTCGAGGGGGATATTTTTCCGGATCGCCAAACCACCAGTTCCGATGGTCCTTTAATTCTTCCCAGCGTTCATTGGAGGGTTCATAGGGAGCCCAGAAGGCCTTGGGGTCCCCCACATGAATGCTGACGGGCATCTTCAGCTCCCCGCAGCGCTTCCAGACGGGATCGAGCTTCGGGTCATCAATGCGAATCAGCTTGCCGCTTCCATCTTTCAGGAACAGCCCGAGTCGCTTGTACTCCTTCAGACCTGCAGCTCCCAGACGATGACCGTTCTCCACCTGCTGAACGGCTCGCTGACTCCAGTCGTCATCATCCCAGCCGGAATAGTCCAGAATCATGTGGTGGATGAAGCGACCCGGGTACAGCTCTTCGCTCAGCTCTCTGGCTTTCTGAAAACTGGATTTCTTTCCCTCGGCAGACGTGGTCGTTCCCGCTCCGAGAATCGCCCCCAGTCCGACCCCGGAGCGATTCAGAATCCCGACAGCCCGATGGAAGCGATCAGCGTTGGTCTCAATATGTTGATGAACATCAATGATCCGACGCTCTGCCCGCCAGGTATCGGGAGACATCGCTTCAATACGTGGATCAGGGAGTTCCCCCTTCTGGGCGTAGCAGGTGCCCGTTGAGATCAGACACCCGAACAGGACCCCGCAGATCGTTTTCCGTATTCGCAAGAGAGAGAGAATGAAGGAGTTGTCCAAGTGCAAATCAGAACGGTTTTGGGATCTGTTCACGGAAGTCGCCGAAAGGTTGTCAAAGCGGGATCACCTGCATTTGGTGAATGGATTGATTCTGTATAAGTGTTCGGTCGGCACTTCTCAAACGTGCGTGTGCGACGCAAAGTGTCGTGGTCACAATGCTTTGGGCGTGTCAGCGAGAAGTTCATCGGAAGCGTTCGGCGAGCGGAATCCGTGAGACAATGACGAGACAATCGCTGCTTGGGCCGCTTTCGAAACGCATTTCTCCGGGACCAGTTTTCGCGGCACGATCCTGCCTTCTGGCCAACTCGGTGCCGCACCGGAATGACAAGCTGCTGAGGGGGGAGAGGGCGGCCTGTGTCAGATCCAAAAGGCTGCCAACGTGGCAGACCTGCTACAGCGTTATGAGATCGGATTTGTTGTAAAGGCTATTTTAAGAAGGAATTGCGGCATGTTGTCGAGTCGTGGCATGGCTGTTGCATGAGTGATTCGCCACGTCGGAAATCTGTCAAACCAGACACTGGCTCAAGGTGCAGCCTGTTCCCTTGGCCCTGTTTGGCAGCCGGGAGATCCAATCTTGCCGGTCGATTTCCTGCAGGAAACACAAAGTCGTTCATCGTTGGAAGCAGCACGAGGAGTGATCGTGGCGAAACTGTTGAGTTTTGATGAGGAAGCACGTAAGCAACTGCTGTCTGGGGTCAGCAAATTGTCTCGTGCCGTCGCAAGCACCCTGGGCCCCCGCGGCCGAAATGCTGTGCTGGACAAAGGTTGGGGGTCCCCCAAGATCACCAAGGACGGCGTCACTGTGGCTCAGGATATTGAGCTGGAAGACAAGTTTGAGAACTGCGGTGTCCAGCTGGTGAAGGAAGCTTCCAGCAAGACGGGGGACGTGGCTGGCGATGGAACCACGACGGCAACCGTTCTCACCGAAGCAATTTTCCGAGAAGGTCTGAAGTTTATTGCTGCCGGAGCGGCTCCTGTGGCTCTGGGACGCGGGGTTCAAAAGGCTGTCGATGCGATTGTTGAGCATCTGAAAAAGATGGCCAAGCCAGTCGACGCCGGAAACCGCAAGGCGATTGAGACCGTTGCGACCATCGCTGGAAACAACGACAAGGAAATTGGTCGTATTCTGGCGGATGCCCTTCTGAAGGTCGGTAAAGATGGTGTGATCACCGTCGAGGAAGGTCGTGGCGTTCAGACGGAAGTCGATCTCGTCGAAGGGATGCAGTTTGAGCGAGGGTATCTCTCCCCGCACTTTGTCACCAATGAAGATGAGCAGGCTGCTGTTCTCGAAAACTGCTACGTGCTGCTGCACGAAGAAAAGATCAGCAACGCCCGCACGCTGGTTCCGCTTCTGGAGCAGGTTTCCAAGGCTGGTCGTCCTCTTCTGATCATTGCCGAAGATGTCGACGGAGAAGCTCTGGCGACACTGGTCGTGAACAAGATGCGAGGCATCGTTCAGGTCTGTGCGGTCAAGGCTCCGGGATACGGAGATCGCCGCAAGGCCATGATGGAAGATATTGCCATCCTCACTGGCGGACAGGCCTACTTCAAGGATCTTGGGCTCAAGCTGGAAGATGCTGACCTCAAGAAGCTCGGTGTGGCCAAGCGAATTCGCGTAGACAGCGAGAACACCACGATCGTTCAGGGAGCTGGCGACAAGGCGGCAATTGAAGGTCGAGTCGCCCAGATTCGCGCTGAAATCGAGAAGACCGACAGCGATTACGACCGTGAGAAGCTGCAGGAACGTCTGGCCAAACTGGCGGGCGGGGTGGCAGAGATCAAGGTGGGTGCTGCAACTGAAACCGAAATGAAAGAGCGCAAGGACCTCGTGGACGACGCTCTGGCAGCAACCCGTGCTGCGATCGAAGAAGGGATTGTCCCCGGTGGAGGGGTCGCTCTTCTCCGTTCGGCTGTTGCCCTGGACAAGCTCAAGCTCTCCGGGGATGAAGCTCTCGGTGTCCAGCTGATCCGAAACGTTCTCGAAATGCCGATTCGGAAGATCGCTGAAAATGCCGGACTGGATGGGGCCATCGTTGCCAATAACATCCGGAAGAATTCCGATCCGTCTTACGGATATGACGCCCTGAACGAGAAGTATGGGGACATGTTCGAAATGGGCGTTGTTGACCCTGCGAAGGTTGTCCGGACTGCTCTGCAGAACGGGGCCAGCGCTGCCATCCTTCTGATGACCACTGATTCCATTGTTGTGGAAGAGCCGAAGGAAGAGTCGGACGATCACCATGACGATCACCACGACATGGGTGGAATGGGTGGAATGCCCGGAATGGGCGGCTTCTGATCGGGACTCCATCGTCAGAGTGAGAAGGAGAAAGGGAAGCTGGCTGAGTCCAGTAATCCGGTAGTGGTGTCGACGATGATGAGTTGGACGATCAACTGCCTCCTTGCTTGAACTGACGAATGGAATTTCCCGGCCCGTGATGTTTCAACTGTGAACTGAATCATGTTCTCGCCCGGAGGGGTGAGAACTCGACATAAAACAAAATCTCGAAATCTCTTTCTGGAGTGGATATCCATGACTCTGAAGCCCCTTGATGACCGCGTTGTAGTGGAGCCTTTGAGCGCTGAAGAAAAGACCGCTGGTGGAATCGTTCTGCCGGATACCGCCAAAGAGAAGCCGCAACGGGGGACCATCGTGGCTGTTGGACCGGGACGCCTGCTGGACAGCGGCGAGCGGTCTGCACTCAGCGTGAAGGTGGGTGATGAAGTGCTGTTCTCCAAGTACGGAGGAACAGAAATCGAAGTTGACGGGAAGGAAATCAAGATCCTTCGCGAATCCGACATTCTGGCGAAGGTCGTCAGCTAGTCTGTTGCCTGTTTCGCCGCACGTCTGATGCGTGCGGCGAACAGATCTTAAATCCACTCACTCCGTCTGAATCATTCTTCCTCAACGAGGAGCACACTGGTGGCAAAGCAATTACTTTTTGAAGACCGCGCACGCCTGAAACTGCAGCGCGGCATCAACACCCTCGCCGACGCGGTCGCAGTCACCATGGGGCCGACCGGGCGAAATGTCATCATTGACAAAAGTTTTGGCAACCCGCTCGTCACCAAGGACGGCGTGACCGTCGCGAAGGAAGTCGACATTGACGATGCCTTCGAAAACATGGGGGCCAAACTCGTCAATGAAGTTGCCAACAAGACCAGCGACACCGCAGGGGACGGAACAACCACCGCGACCGTGCTGGCTCGGGCCATTTATGAAGAAGGTCTTCGTAGCATCTCCCTGGGAGCCAACCCGCAGGTGGTTCGCAAGGGGATCGAAAAGGCTGTCGACGCGGCTGTGGAGTTTCTGGAAGGGTTCGCCCGCCCGGTTTCCGACAAGAAGGAAATCGAGCAGATTGGTGCGATCTCTGCTAATAACGACGTGGAAGTCGGAAAGCTGATTGCCGACGCCATGGAGAAGGTCGGCCGCGACGGGGTCATTACCGTCGAGGAAGGCAAGAGCAACACCACCACCCTCGAACTCGCCGAAGGGATGCAGTTCGACAAGGGATACATTTCCCCATACTTCGTGACAGAACCGGCAGAAATGAAGGCCGTTCTCGAGAACTGCCTGATTCTTCTGCACGAGAAGAAGATCTCCAACTTGCGTGACTTCATCCCGCTGCTGGAGAAGGTTTCCCAGTCCGGCAAGCAGCTGCTGGTGATTGCAGAAGATGTGGACAGCGAAGCATTGACGGCACTGGTCGTGAACAAGCTGCGCGGCGTCCTGCATGTCTGTGCAGTGAAGGCTCCCGGATTCGGTGATCGTCGCAAGGCCATGCTTCAGGATATGGCGGTTCTCACTGGTGGAACCCTCATTTCCGAAGATCTGGGCGTGAAGCTCGAAAATGTCGAGCTCAGCCAGCTCGGTCGCGCCAAACGGGTTGAAGTGACCAAGGATACCTGCACAATCATCGATGGTGCTGGAAAGCAGGAAGAAATCCAGAAGCGCGTCAACCAGATCAAGCGTCACATCGAAGAAACCGAGAGTGAATACGATCGCGAGAAGTTCCAGGAGCGTCTCGCCAAGATGACGGGTGGAGTGGCCATTATCTCCGTCGGGGCTGCGACAGAAGCCGAAATGAAGCAGACCAAGGCCAGGATGGAAGACGCACTGCATGCGACCCGTGCTGCTGTGGAAGAAGGAATTCTTCCTGGCGGGGGAGTCGCCTTGCTGCGTGCGATTTCCGCGGTGCGGGATGTGAAGGCCAAAGGGGACGAAAAGATCGGTGTGGATATCATTGCCCGCGCTCTGGAGGCCCCGATTCGCCAGATTACAAACAATGCCGGTGAAGATGGTTCTGTCATCGCTGATGAAGTCAAGAATCAGGAAGATCCGGTCTTTGGGTATAATGCTGTCACCGGCAAGTACGTTGACATGTACAAGGCAGGAGTGATCGACCCAGCCAAGGTGGTGAAGAACGCATTGCGCAATGCGGCCAGCATCGCCGGGCTTCTGTTGACCACTCAGGTTCTGGTCACTGGTGGCGTCCCGGCCGACTCCAAGAAGACGATCGAAGGGGTTGTCCGGTAAGAACACCGTGTCCCGGACTTGGTCTCGGACAGGTCATCACTTCCATGTCTGTCGTCGCCAAGCTGCGTACAATTGACTTGTTGCACGGGCGACGACATGACACGAGTGAAAAGGTCATTCATCATTGGGGCGGTGTCTTCAATCCAGTGATGAAGCAGAGTCCATTGCGAGCCGCCGGTACGCCCCCGGCGGCTCGTTGTTTAAGAGGGGAGTGGATTTTCCGGCAGAAACCTGATTGAAATAGACACACTTCATTTCCTGCCTTCATTCCATTCTTGAGTCCCTGAAACAGTCTTTCCCCCGTCATGGCTTCCAAACGCGATTACTATGAAGTCCTTGAAGTCACCCGCACGGCGACGGCGGAGGAGATCAAGAAGGCTTACAAAAAACTGGCCCTGAAACATCATCCCGACCGGAATCCCGGGGATGAAGAGGCGGTTGCACGCTTCAAGGAGTGCGCAGAGGCATATGAGGTCCTCAGCGACGCCGAAAAACGCCGACGCTACGACCAGTTTGGTCATGCAGGGGTCAACGGTGGACGGGGAGGATTCGGGGGCGCGCAAGATATCAATGACATCTTCGATGCCTTCGGGGACCTGTTTGGTTTCGGAGGGACTCGCGGACGAGGCCGACGTGGAGGGCCTCAGCGAGGGGCCGATCTGCAGACCAGCGTCGTTCTCAGCCTCAAGGAAGCAGCCTTGGGATGCCAGAAGACGATCCAGATCCACCGTCACAAAGGGTGCAAGACCTGCGGAGGGAGTGGAGCGAAGCCCGGGTCACGGCCGGAGACATGCCAGTACTGCGGTGGCCACGGTCAGGTCGTTCAGGCGCAGGGATTTTTCCGTGTTCAGACCACCTGTCCGGCATGCCGGGGGCAGGGAGAGGTCATTCGAAACAAATGCGAGGATTGTCAGGGAAGCGGTCTTGTCGGGGAAGTGGTTTCTCTGACGGTGTCGATTCCAGCGGGAATTGATAACGGCCAGTCACTTTGCCTGCGAGGAGAGGGAGAACCAGGACCAAACGGAGGGCCAAGCGGGGATCTCTATGTCGAAGTCACTGTCGAAGAGCACTCCATCTTCCAGCGGGAAGGGCCTCATCTGATTTGCCGAATTCCTGTGTCGTATTCGCAGGCGGCACTTGGGGCCACCGTGGAGATTCCTCTGATTGTCGGAAGCGATCAACTGAAAATTCCGCCCGGAACGCAGCCGGGGCAGGTGTTCCGGATCAAGGGAAAGGGAATGCCCGATCCCCGAGGACGTGCTCCCGGTGACCTGCATGTCGAAATTCAGGTGGTCGTTCCCCGAAAAGTGAGCGAGGAGCATGAGAAGCTCCTGCGAAAACTGGCTGAATTTGAACAGGTGGAAGTCGATCCTCATCAGAAGAGCTGGTTTGAAAAGTTGAAAGATTTTGTCACCGGTTCAGATGACGATTCGGAATAATTGCGAGAGAGATCAACAGGGAGCAGAAAGATGACACAGCCGAAGGAGAATGCCGTGCCGCCGCAGGACGACCAGGAGACTTCGGTTCCCGTGGAAGAGACTCAGAATGAAGCCGCTGCTGCATCCGAAGAAGCGGCTCAGGAGCCTTCTCCGATCGAGGCACTGACGGCAGAACGGGACGAATTGCGTGATCTGCTGCTCAGGACGCGAGCCGAAATGGAAAACACCCGGAAGCGGATGAACCGCGAACGGGAAGAGGAGCGGCGATACGCATCGCTCCCGATCGCTCGTGATCTGCTTCCTGTCATCGATAACCTTCAGCGTGCTCTGGAGGCAGCAGGAAAAGACCGGGACCCGGATCGCCTCCTGCAGGGGGGGTCGATGATTGCCCGGCAACTGGAGGATGCCCTTTCACGACATGGAGTGAAGGCGATCGAGGCACTGGGACAGCCTTTTGATCCCAACCTGCATGAAGCTCTTCAGCAGGTCCCCAGCGATGAACATCCTCCGATGACGATCATTCAGGAATATGAGCGAGGGTTTCAGCTGCACGACCGGGTTGTCCGCCCCAGTAAGGTAGTTGTTTCCAGTGCTCCAGCAGAGAATAAGTAGCGCTCAAAAGCAGAAATTCACAGTGCCGCACTCTGAAGAGGGCGGGGAACCAGTCCGTCATCTGCACTGTATTGGATTTGATTTCAGGAACTTTTCAAAACGAAATGCCAACTTACGACTACGAATGCAAGAGCTGCCAGCACACCTGGGAAGTGTTCCAGTCCATTAAGGCCGCTCCCATCAAGAAATGTCCGGAGTGCGGAAAGAATCAGGCGAAACGGGTCATCGGCCCGGGAGCCGGCATTCTTTTCAAGGGATCGGGATTCTATATCACCGACTACCGCAGCGATTCTTACAAGAAAGCCGCTGCATCCGATGCGAAGGCGTCCGGATCGGGAAGTTCAGACAGCGGCAGCGGGTCATCGTCCAAGTCGGATAAGTCATCATCCTGATTGATTGAACCCGATGCGGCTTTGAGCGGACTCATCAGTACACCGACGGGGCAGGGGATTTCTCCTGTCCCGTCCGTGTTTTCGTGTGGGCATCTTCTGCAACTCCGCTGAACCGACGAATGGTTTGTTGAAGCAGGGGACAACGCCTCTTCCAGTCGGTACAGTGCAGACCTGCTGACCCCTTCTCGAATGCGATTTACTCAAGCCTGCTGACAATGAGACGTCCCGGACTGTTTATTGGAATGGATGAAGCCGGGTATGGTCCGAACCTGGGACCCCTGTTAATTGCGGCAACCCGATGGGAAACCCCCTGCGCTCCGGGAGACTGCGATTTTTATGGACGGCTGACCAATGCTGTCTCTCCGTCCGGTTCCATGAATGGAAGTCGCCTGCATTTCGCTGACTCAAAGCAGGTGAATACTGGGAAAAAAAACGGCTTTCGATCGCTGGAAGCCTCTGCGCTGGCATTGCTGCGCTGCATCGGGTGTGAAGCGGAGGACCTTCATCAGCTCTGTGAGTCGGTCTTGATCCCCGCCTCTCTCCAGCAACTACGGGAGTGTTCCAGAGCCCCGTGGTATTCAGAACCGATCGCCCTCCCAGTTGGTGCCTGCCGGGATCACATTGCTCGACTCTCTGGTCTCCTTTCGGAGGAAATGCAGCAGGCTGGAATCCGTCTATTGGGGGTCTCTGTCGATCTGGTTAGGGAGTCCCGTTTCAACGAACTCGTTCAGCAGCCCGGAAGCAATAAGGCGATGGCATTGTCCCGGCTTGCCTTTCAATTGCTTCGGAATGTCTGGACACCTGATGAAGAGTCTCCAGTGCTCATTGTCGGGGACAAGCATGGGGGCCGGAACCGGTATGATGATCTTCTCTCTGAGGTTCTGGATGGAGAGATGATTTTTCGGGTGGAAGAGAGTTCGCAGATCAGCCGCTACCGAGTGCGGACGAGTGAACTCCGATTTCAGGTGGGGGGAGAGTCCCATCTTCCGGTGGCGTGTGCATCCATTATTGCGAAATATCTGCGTGAACTGAGCATGAAGCAGTTCAATCAGTACTGGGCGCGGCACTGTCAGAATGTGAAGCCGACGCTGGGGTATCCGGTGGATGCGCGTCGATTTCGAAGTGATGTCGACGCGGTCCGGGCACAGTTGGGGATCGAGCTTCAGGATTTCTGGCGTATGAAGTAGGCCAGGGACACGTTTGTCATCCTGTCAGTCACACTTTGCTGTGCCATCCTTCTCCAGCAACACGACCACCTCTGCCTGAATGGCTTCTTCCCGTCCGACCGGTCCGACCCGCTCTCCGGTCTTGGCTTTGACGCTGACCTGCACCGCTCCGACCTGAAGAAGTTGTGCCAGGTTTTCCCGAATGGCGGGCTTATAGGGAACCAGCTTTGGTTTCTGGGCAAAGAGGATGCAGTCGACATTGGCGACGCGCCATCCCTCGCCGTGCGCCCGTTCCATCACCTTTCTGAACAACACCTGTGAGTCCGCACCCTTCCACTCCTCATCGGTGTCCGGGAACCATTCTCCGATATCTCCCCAGGCCAATGCCCCCAGTACAGCATCGGTCAGGGCATGCAGGAGGACATCGCCATCACTATGAGCGACACACCCTTTGTCATGAGGGATGTCGATTCCACCGATGACCAGTCGTCGTCCCGGTTCCAGTCGGTGTGTGTCGTGACCAATGCCAATGCGAAACATGGTGCTGGTTTTCAGTATCTGAGGAGCGTTTGTCAGGGGAACGAAAAGTGACTGTGGGAAATAGGAAAGCTGGTCGCTCTGGAATTGCAGCGTGCGCAACTTTCTCGTTGAAGGGACACCCAAGCCAGCTCAGCTGCGCTCTGACGGAATCATTTCTGGCGCTGCGCAATCGCATGGGCACCCAGAGAAAGGCCCGCGCCTCAACATATCAGTCACGAGCCCCGAATACAAACCGCTGCGTCGAGACCCTTGTGTCGTTTCAGAGACACAAAACGATGTCTTGTTACCGGCAGGGATTGCCGATCGTCCACAGTTTGATTGTTGATCGATTGTAAGGTTGCCAAATCGCGACAGGAGAAAAGGAAGAACTTGCACGAACTCCATCTCTTATGGCCCGTTCTAAAAAATCTGTTGCGATCTTTTGTTGTGTAAATCGTTGTGGTGAATGTTTTTGTGTCTGTGTTTTGTTTGCAGTTTCTTTGTTTGGCACGCTGAGTGCAATATGGCCCTTGCAGATGACACAAACCTGAGTCAAGGCCAATCCGAGTGTCAGGACTTGAAAAAATCTAACGTTTAATCCAAGGACAAGGAGCTGAACCATGCTGGTTTTAACACGCAAGAAAGCTGAAACGATTGTGATTGGGGACTCCATTGTGATCAAAGTGATTGCATGCGGGAACGGCAGGACGAAGATTGGAATTGATGCTCCTGTCACGACCCGGGTCCTGCGGGGAGAGGTGATTAACGCTTTGAATCGCCATAGCCCCGAAATTGCCGAAGCGACCTCTTCGGAACTTGTTGCTCACTGAATTGCGAATTGAAGACGAATGCCTGATTGACATCACCACACTCACTCAAATACTGAAACTTCGAACAGGAATGACTCCTATGAAGACGTTCATTCGCAAACTGATGATTCACAACTCTGTCGCTCTGGCTGCGGTGCTGACAGTTGTCATGATGAGCAGCCCCGCTCTGGCAGTGCAGCCGCATCACATGGTGCGGATGACTGATGACGGAATCCCGCTGGCACGAGGGGATGTCATCCCGATTCAGACTGCGATCACCGGGAGCAATGGTTCCCAGGTTGATCTCTCGCAGGCCAAGATCAGCAGTCGGGCAACGGATGCGAAGATGCAGGCCTTCCTTGCTCGGACCAGTCTCCAGCAGCTGGCCAGTGTCTATCGTGAGGCTTCGCAGATGGTGGATCAGCGACATGTGAATCCACCCAGCTACGAAGCCCGATCGATGGGATCCATTCAGAACCTGATCAATGCTCTGAACAACGAACACTTCCTGCGAGCCAACGGAGTGAACGTCAATCGGCAGAACATTCAGAGTGTGCAGTCTCAGCTCATGCAGCTCGCCCAGACTCAGCCTGCCCGTGATGTGAACGGAGCGATTGCTCTGATGCAGACTGCTGCGGAAGTGGTGGCTCGAGGAACAGGGATTCGTCGTGAGGCTGTCGGTCTGGAATTCCTGAACGGGATGCTGGACAACCTGGATCAGTATTCCGCCTTTCTGCCCGAAGTGGCAGGGGTGGCACCGGGGGCGATGAATGATCTGGTTGTGACCGCATCCCTGAATGAAACACAGGTGGGATTGGGAGTCGAACTGAAGACTCACCCTCAGGGGGCCGAAGTGGTCGGGATTGTCGAAAACAGCCCGGCTGCTGAAGTGGGGATTCAGGAAGGGGACATCATTGTTACTGTCAACAACCGCAGCATGGCTGGACTGACCCTCAATCAGGTGGCAGACAGCCTGTCGGGTACGGCAGGAACCTCGGTGACTCTCGAAATCGTCCGGAATGGTCAGAAGTTCCGCGGGACTGTTGTTCGACGCAGCTTCTACGTCAGCAGCATCACTGGAGCCAAGATCATCGATCCTGCCACCGGAACAGCCTACCTCCGAATGAAGCAGTTCTCAGCCTCTTCGGCACAGGATCTGGAGCGGGCTCTTGTCAGCCTGCACAATCAGGGAATGAAGAATCTGATCTTCGACCTGCGTGGAAATCCTGGTGGACTGCTGGATGTGTGTGTGGACGTTTCGGATATGTTCCTGCCCCGTGGAACAATTGTTTCGACCCGTGGCCGGAATGCATCGGACAATTCAACAGAAGTGGCGACTGGCCCCAAGACTTGGAGTGTTCCGCTGGTTGTTCTGATTGACGAAAATTCAGCCAGTGCCAGCGAAATCTTCGCAGCAGCGATTCAGGAGAATGCACGCGGTGTGATCGTGGGACGGAATTCATACGGAAAGGGGACTGTTCAGACTCACTTCCCGATGAACACGGTCTCGGCGATCCTGAAGTTGACCACTGCCAAGTTCTACTCTCCCAATGGACGTGAAATGGCAGGGGCTGGTGTGACTCCTGATGTTCCGGTCAACATGCCAGAAGGGAGCCGGTTGAGCAATGATGACGCTGATGTTCAGGCTGCACGATATGTGATCGCCAATGGAATCCCATACCAGATGGTGGTGAACCTGTCGAACGGAAACGTCAATCCGTACTACACCGTCACTCCTGTCAACAACAACCTGCCCGGTTACAACAATGTGCCTGGCTACAACAACGTGCCTAACTACAACGGAGTTCCCAGCTACAACACGATTCCAAACAACAACTACAGCAACCCTTATCACAATCTGGGGAACTACACTCCCCGGTTCAACAACGGAATCCCCTTCAACAGGAATGGGAATGGTTATGGAAATGGCAACTGGTACAACGGTTACAATGGCTACACCAATCCCGGGTATGGCAATACGTCACCCCGTCCAGCCCTGAACCTGCCAGCTGGTGTCCGTGAACTCTAAGAGAGAGAAACATGATGCAAGACGCAGAATGTGAAACGCCCCGCGAGAAGACCTCCGGGGCGTTTCTGTTTTTAATGCCTGTTTTCCGACAACAGAGTCGAGATCGGATCCGGCGGCTGTTCCCTATGAGTCAAAGACTCTGTGAGT
>CALLWY010000204.1 GCA_938015865.1 uncultured Planctomicrobium sp. | reverse complement strand
CGGAGAGGGGGGGATTCGAACCCCCGGTACCGTTGCCGGTACTCCGGTTTTCGAAACCGGTACATTCGGCCGCTCTGCCACCTCTCCGGGGATATCCACGTTTTCGGGCGTTTCGGAGAAACTGCCCTAGCGTGGGATGATCTTGTTCAAAATTCCTCGTCAGAGAAAACCATTGTTTTCCCCATTGTCCTCGGTGCCGTCTATATCGGCCGCCGAGACGAGAATGAGCAGTCTATCACACCATCGCAATGCCGCAAGGCTCCCTGAATTGAGACGTAAGCAGGTTTCGCTCCGCTCGACTTCGTCCCCGTTCCTCGTGGTTCCCCTTGTGCTGTTGACCCGAAAATCGGAAACGAAATTTCGGTGTCCCTTTCCGGGGGTGTCGCTTTTTTTCAGGAGAGTCCAAATGACGTCGGACGATGCAAAAATTCCCCAGAAATCATCAACGTTGCTGTCCAATTGCACAAAATTCTGAGGCGGTCAGAACAAATTGAACTTAGGCTCATCAAACCCGGCATCTCAGCTGCGAAGAATAGGCCATTGAGAATGACCGGGGTGAGTGGACTTTGCTGAAATTGGTCCAGATTCGGGTGGAGTCCCAGGAATTTAGGGAGCCTGAATTATGCGCGTCCTGAACCCTGACGGGGATCTGATTCGGAATGCGCCTCTATAGTCCCTCAGCCTGATACCGGCGTGTTCTTTTTCGTCGGAGCATTCAAAATGCGCCATTCCGTTTCTGACAGGAAGAGATGAATGGGCGGGGAAATTCCACAGAACAACATCCACAGAACGTCAAGGGCCACACGACACGTTCCGCAGTCGGAGTTCACCTCTAAAGGTCCGTGATCCCCCGGTATCTTGCTGCAAGAAATCAAAGAACGTTGATGGGGGCCGTTGGTGTGAGGAATGAAGGCTCCACACGTTGGCCCCGCGACACTCAAATGCAAAGGAACAATCGCTCGAAGTGATTATTCGCTCTCGCCAGCAGCTGTGGTGGCGGTTTCGGATTTGGGTGCTTTGCTGGTGGAGTCTTCCCAGACCATCAGCCGAGCTTCATCGATCGAGACCGTGGAGCGCCCGGCTTCTTTGTCGGGAGTAATTGTCGCACCCCATTCCTCCAGTTCGCGCGACTGGGCACTTCCGGTCTGGACCGTGCCATCATCACGAATGGCACGCCATGCCTGCAGATGCGGCCACTCCTTTTGAATCGTGGCCAGGCAGGTGACCATGGCGCGACCATTGACCCCTGCACTGAATCCCGCCCGCTCGGCAATGACGCTGTACTTGGCAACCTTGTCCAATCGCTTCAATTCCCAAAGGACTTCCGCCACAGCCGGTGCGCGCGTTGATGACATCTGCAACTCCTTGAAACTTGAGAAAAAGACGTTCTGAACCAAACCTCTCAGGTTTGCAACGAAGTGAGGCAACAGGGACCCGAATCGAAGACGAGCAGCTTAAGTCAATGCCAGCGTTCAGATTTCTGAATTTCTTAAAAAGCTCCTCTAACGTACCACGCTTCGGGAAACATCTCAAGCTGTGACTTCGAGATGTGCTATGGCAAGCATCTCGCTGATGTCGTTCTCAGGGCCGATTTCTTCTGTTTCGATCTCCGGAAGAGGTCAGCCAAGTGGCCGATCGATTCCCCGGCCCCTGAAATCCAAGGGGACTTGCACCCTGAGTTTTCGTGGCGATTTCACCGAAAGTGTTCACGGAAGACGTCAAGCACGAACTGACAGTTGACGTCTTGAGAATTTGGGGAATCACGCCGCAAAGCTGGGGGCAATGATGCCTGTCTTCCTCGGCGGAAATTGTAGAAGTGAGTGAAACTTTGCTGCTGGGAAGCACCGATCAAATGCGGACTCCCGTTCCCATCGTCAATGTCGCCAAAGAGCCAGTTGGGGGATGGCCGAAAATCGACTGGCCACCCAATTTCGGGGAGTGCGGGCTGTTCAGGATCGCATCACAGGATACTGCGTATGAAGCGCATGATCACGCTGGCAGCAATGACTGTCGCATTGATCTCCGTCACCACATCAGCTGATCTTCACGCTGCTGAGCCATCGGCAATTCCTGTCACCGTCTCGCAGGGACAAGAGAAGCCCGGATTTTTTGCCCGCCTTTGGGAGTTGGAAAAACGAAAGAATGCCTGGATTCTTCGTAAGCTCGGCCTGAAACGGTGAAGATTGATGCGTGCTTTTCTCCACGGAGAAAAGCACTGTTTCATTCAAGAGTTTTTTCCCCACCTTTCTGACGACGAATGAATCCACTGTTCGTCCAGTTCGGAAAAATCTGTGGGGCAGCTTCCCCTCAGGTGGTAATCCTCCCACCCCACGATAGAATGTGGAGTGTCCGTCTTCGAATCGGCGCGTGGAATCATTCAGCGGCCTGAATTCGTCATCGGATGAAACACAGGCCGCACTCCTGGACCGTCCCGTCATTGTTGCAGATGCACAGTTGACAACGGCTGATCGCCACGGCGAACAGAAATGAAGTGCCTGTTGTTTCGAGAATTGTCTCTGCGTAACGTCCACCCTTCTCTACCCAACAGCGGATGACCAGTTGATGTCGGAACTGCATCATGAATGCGGGATCGCTGCGGTCTATCATTTCGGCCAGAACAAGATTTCGCCGCTGGTCCAACAGTATGGACCGGGGCGGGTTTCCCGCTTGATTCCACGCATGCTGCTGGACATTCAGAACCGTGGTCAACTTGCTGCGGGGATGACCACCTATAAGCCCTTCCATAAGGACTTGCTGCTGACTCACAAGAATGTCGGCCTCGTCTCGGAAGTGTTCCGAATGGGGCGCAAGCACAAATATCAGAAGCTGATGGACGAACATGAAGGTCCTGCTGCGATCGGTCATGTTCGCTACGCCACCTGCGGGAAAGATGACCCCACCTACGCTCAGCCATTCGAACGGAGCCATCTCGAGAAGCGAAAGTGGTTTGCCTTCGGTTTCAATGGTCAACTCGCAAACTACCCGGAAATCCGTGCGGAAATTCGCTCTCAGGGGGATTTTCATCTCGCCCGCGAGACGGATACCGAAACGCTGATGCATCTGCTCAGTCAGGCGATTGCAGAGAATCCGGATATTGAAATGCGAGACCTCATCGGACAGGTCTCCCAGCGACTCGACGGGGCCTACAACATTACATTCATCAATGCGAGGGGGCAGATGTTTGTCTCCCGCGATCCCAATGGATTCCGTCCCCTTTGCTACGCGGAACGGGATGGATTCTTCGCAGCAGCCAGTGAGAGTGTCGCGCTGACGAATCTGGGGTTCGAGCCCGATGAAGTCCGCGATCTGGATGCGGGATGTGCCGTGATTATCGAAGACGGAGAAATGCGGGTGGAACGCTACGCTCCGGCGATTCGGTTGTCCCACTGCTTCTTTGAATGGATTTATTTCGCCAACGTTTGTAGCCGGATTGATTCTCAGAGTGTCTATCTCAGCCGCAAGATTCTGGGTGAGGAGCTGGCTCTTCAGGAGCGAGAGTCGACGGTCAATGCCATTGTTGTTCCCGTGCCGGATACCGCCCGCTCCGCTGCGGAGGGGATGGCGTTTGCCCTCAGCGTCCCCTGCCTTGAGGGGCTTATGCGTCACAGAGCACTTGGCCGGACCTTTATTGAAGGGGAAGACCGCGAAGAGAAAGCCCGGATGAAGTACATTCCGCTTCCGG
Organism: uncultured Planctomicrobium sp.; assembly: GCA_938015865.1. Taxonomy (GTDB): domain Bacteria; phylum Planctomycetota; class Planctomycetia; order Planctomycetales; family Planctomycetaceae; genus Planctomicrobium. Next base: position 20,806 of record CALLWY010000204.1, on the reverse strand, counting down.
AAGTGTTGCGGGGACGTCGGGTATTTCTGGTCGATGACACGATTGTCCGGTCGACAACGATGCGTGTGCTCGTAGACCAGATTCGTACACGCGGTGGGGCTGCTGAGGTGCACATCCGAGTCGCGTGCCCGCCGATCATGGCACCCTGCTTCTACGGAATCGACATGCCGGATGTGAACGACCTGTTCGCACCCAGGTTTGCAGGCCCGGGACGGGTGATCACACCGGAAATTGAAGCCGAGATGGCCCGCCACTTCAACGCGGATTCTGTGCGCTATCTTCCGGTTGAATCCGTTGCAAAAGCGATTAACAAGGATGCCGACCAGTTGTGTCAGGCGTGTCTGATGGGAGAATACCCGACTCCAGCCGGGAACCGACTCTATCAGCTGTCACTCCGGAATATGGAAGCTGGGATTTCTGGTCGGCGGCTGGTGGAAGAGGAAGTGGTGGATACATCTCTCCCCCCTGCTCGCCTTTAATCTCAGGTTGCCAATATCGAGGTTCAGAAACGTCTGCGGTAGTCTTGAAGAAGACGAAGAGGCCAATACGGGATTGAAGGTGACGTCACATCAGGTTCTCGATTCAGATGTCCACTATACTGGAGAGAGGGCCAACGATTCGACCAACGATTCATGGTGACCAGATGGGGTCAGGGAAGATCGCTGGAAGTTTTTCACTTCCTCCTGATCTTCTTTCACGTTGAACAATATTGAACCAAACTGTCTCACTGGTTATGCAGAAACATCGAGTGGCCTGCCCCTACTGTGAGGCACACCTCCTTGTGACAGAAGACCTCCTGGGGCAACCTGGCGAGTGTCCAGCGTGCCACAAGGAGTTTCTGCTTCCCTCGATCGATGCGTTTCTGGTTTTTGCTCTTCCGAAGGAATCTGCCGAGGTTCCATCAACTCCCCATACAGCGACAACGAGTACACCGGTCAATCCCTCGTCGCAGCCTGTCCCAGAGACGCCTCCCTTCTCTCCCCCTCTGAGTTTTACGGAACCACCTCCGTTGACAACGAAGGACGCGGAAACTCGACGGCAGTTGAAACCGGTTAAGATCGTCTCGCGTCCTGCGGTGGGGGTGCTGTCAACGCTGTTAAAAACCGTGGCCGGGCTTCAAATCATCACAGGATGCGCCTTGCTATTGGCTGTTGTCTTTCTGTCGCTGCAGAGTCCGATCTCCCCGGTGACCGTCTTGATGATCGTGGGAACTGCCATCTGTATTGGAGTCTCAGCGATCCCAATGCTGGCATTTTCCGAGGTCCTTCACATTTGGCAGTCTCAGGAGGAGATGCTGAGGCATATTGTGAATCACCTTCGTGAAAAAGAGTAATTACGCAGCGTCGAGCCTTGCAAGAACTCTCAACTGGGCGTTCGGTCCGACGAACGACCTGACTTCTCCTGTCGGGAATGTGACGTCGACCTGAAACTCATACCGCCCCGGTTTCCACAGCATGGATTCGGCAGAAGTGGCTTCAAATCGGAGCACTTTTGTCTCTGAAGCGACGGCAACAGTCCCGTCGATGACAAATGAACTGGGGGCTGGACAGTCCCGCTCCTGAGCGATCAGCCGGCAGGTCGACTCTGATGGGATGTCTGGGAAATCAGTTCGCGAAAATTCAATTGCAGATCCGAGTGCAGCGGAGTAATTGTCCCCCTGCACAAGAGGCTGATTCAATTCGTTGCCGATGAGCGTCGGAACGGAAACCCGAATCTGTTTCAGCGCGAGAAGTTGTTGAAGGGACGCAGTGCTCAGTCCGAGAGTCAGGTGTGGAGTTGCACTGGACGGAGCGCTGGCCGGACCATCCAGACCAAGTTGATATCTCAGTTGTTGAACATCGTTTGAACTTAACGCTGAGCCGACCAGCGCGGCACTCACAGTGCTTGCAATTGATTCCGCGATTGCCGCCTGATCAATGTCGATCTCAGTCAGCGTTCTTGTTACCGCCGACCAGACGGCATCACGAATCGTTTCAACTGTTGGGGGAGCCACGTAATCGTCTGACTGGAGCGGAGTGCCAATTGCATTCAGAATCGTATCGCGAACACTGGCGGCGATAGGAACTTCCCCGTTTGAAGTGAGCCCCTGTGCCAGAATTGCCGCCTCGCGCGTCTCGGAAGCAACAATGACGCCGCTCGTCTCGAGAACTGCCCAGCTTTGCCAGACCGGCGTTGTGTCGTCATAGGCGATCAGAAGGTGCAGTCCGGTCGCTGTGTCATTACTGAACGAATAGACCCCCGGTCTGGTGCCTGATTCTGTCAGCGGTACAGATGTCAATGCGGCTGTGTCTGATCCATCGGGAAATGCTGACAGGGTGAATGTCCTGCCGGGACGAGTTGTCGGAATCTCGATTGTTGCTGGCATTGCTGTTTCGATTAATGACGGTCTGGCGAGAATTCAGTTATGAGGACACTGCGGGGGCGATCGGATCCGGGGACAGATGAGACTCCCATTTCGTGATTGCCTTGTCGAGTCGCTCGATCTCGGCCGCATTGGCTGAACGCTGCTGATTCAACGCGGCGATCTGATGATCGATCTGGTCCTGCATATCGAGCCGTTTTCGCCGTAACGCTCGCATTTCATCAAGATCCTGCCGGATCGCTAATTCGGTCTTAACTGGGTCGATGATCATGCGATTGCAATCTCTCCGGTTTTGATCGTTCCACCTGATGTCTTGCACTTGAACATCAGTTTGTTGGATGCCTCATCGATCCAGATGTTGACTTGGCCATTGCCGATGTTTTCGTCGCTAACGGCAGAGGTTGCAATACCAACGATGGTCGAGCCGATTGAGTGAAACTTGGCTTGTGGAGTGTTCGTACCCACACCGAAATCCCCATCAATCAAGCAAAAGTAGGTTGGTCCACCTTTGCTGCGAATCTTGTGCTGAACTGATGTAGTTCCATTACCACGATAAAGTGTGAGTTCCACATTTCCTGTTGTATTCACATTTCGGAAAAACCTGAATTCCGAAAGAGATGTCCCATCTGAAGGGATGGGATCAAAGGAGATGACACTCTGACCTGATGAAGTCGTTCTCTGCATGTTTGTAAACCCCTCAGAGGGTGTCTCGATCGCGAACGTTGCACCGGAGCTGTGAGCGGCCCTCAGCTGGGCCCCCGACACGGTCACGTTGCCGCTGAAATTCGCACCACTCAAATCCGCCTTGCTATCAAGCGATGTCTGAAGATTCGTAATGTCGCTGATGGCATGAGAGTGTGTGGCCGCTGCTGCTCCGACGTCAGAATAACCGAGTACAACAACTCCGGTCTGACCATTGACAGACTGCACCGAGACTGACGGGATCGCGACCTGCAACCAGTTCTCTGGGGCAGAAGGATCGTCATCGGTCAGCCAGAAGGCCGCCTGCACATCGTTGCGATAGCAATAATCCCCACGCTGTCCGACCAGCTCGAGCATTTCGTCCTCGTCATCCACTGCTCCGAGGAACTCGCTGATCGCAACAGCGGGAATCTGTGAAGTCACGAGTTTGCCGCCGACCAGATCCGCCTTGAGCTCGAGCGTCGAAACAAGGTCCGTTATTTCGCTCTGCGCGTGCGTGTGACTGGACGGAGCCTTGCCATCGAGAGCGGTCAGAAGGCCGTCGACATCGTCGATCAGAATCTGATCCCATGACGGAGCTGATGAATTTGCTCCGTCACCGACCGACAACAGGAACTTGCGGGTCGTTGTCGTGTTGCCGGGCAGGCGGGTCTCGACACCGGTTGCACCTCCAACAATAAGGTCACCTTGTGCGGTCAGTACTGAATATTCAGGCATATTTTTGAAAGTTCGATTTTGCCACCGAATCAACGGTTGCAATGGGAATCCAATCTGGAGCAAACCGTCATTCCGGAGCAGGAAAAATGACTGCCGGGAACGTAAAACTCGGACAGTGTTGCGCTCTCCCCTGCTTCTCATGTGAATTCCGGGACGGACCGAGTTGGGAGCATTGGCGTGAGAGGTGATTTCAGCTCGGTTCTGGTTCTGTTGAGCAGCACATTGCAGTCATTCAGAGGAGAGGAATTGGAATTCTCACCCGCCTCACATCACAATCTGCTTGCCTGGGATTTTGTCCCTTTCAGAACTTGTGCCGCGTCCTCTAGAATCCCCCAGTCGTTCCAGATCCTGGTCCAAATGTGAGTGATTCTGGTGGATTCACATTCGCTGCTCATTGCACTGACATCTCTTGTTGTTTTCGGAACGGGAGCGCAGTGGCTGGCCTGGCGGATGCGGCTTCCGTCGATTTTGCTTCTGCTGGGATGTGGATTTCTCGCCGGTCCGGTATTGGAGATCGTCCGCCCGGATGTGATGTTCGGCGATCTGCTGTTTCCACTCGTGTCACTCTGCGTCGCTGTGATTCTGTTTGAGGGGAGCCTGTCTCTTCATTTTGCAGAACTCAAACAGATGGGGACGGTTCTATTCTGGCTTCTGACGGTCGGAATGCTCGTCACCTGGGGATTGGGCCTACTGGGGGCGCATTGGATTCTGGGAATGCCCTGGTTTCCCTCTGTCCTGCTTGGAGCAATTCTCACGGTGACCGGTCCCACCGTTATTGGTCCGATTTTGCGTCAGATTCGTCCCAATGGAATTGTGGGCCCCATTTCCCGTTGGGAAGGGATTGTCATTGATCCCGTGGGAGCGATTCTGGCCGTTCTCGTGTATGAAGCCTATTCGTCTTCGGTCGAAAGTGGAGCCTCCTGGGTGATTGCAGAGAGACTCCTCCTGTCTCTTGCCGCAGGGATCGTCAGTGGTGTCATTTCTGCGGTTGTTCTGGTACGCCTTCTGAAAAGTCATCAGATTCCAGACCACCTCGAGAGTCTCGTCACTCTCCTCTTTGTCCTTCTGTCATTTACAGGTGCGAACCTCGTCCAGAGTGAATCCGGTCTGATCGCCGTGACGCTGATGGGGATTCTTGTTGCCAACTCCGGAATTTCCCTGAAGCATATTCTTGAGTTCAAGGAGAGCCTCAGCCTTCTCCTCATTTCCGGTCTGTTTATTCTCCTGGCGGCGCGAGTGAACCCTGATGCATTCGCAGCTGCGGGCTGGAGAGGGGTCGCTTATGTTGCGTTCATGATTATTGTTGTCCGCCCACTTTCTGTGTTGATTTCCACGTGGAGGTCGAAACTCACCTGGCAGGAAAAGGCCTTTCTGGCATGGCTCGCCCCGCGAGGGATTGTTGCCGCTTCTGTGGCCTCGATTTTTGCAATCAAGCTTGGTCCGGAAGATGGTGCCGGCCTGGTTCCTGCCGTCTTCAGCCTCATCGTTGGGACCGTCGTTATTTATGGGCTCACTGCGTATCCCCTCGCAAAGAAACTGGGGCTGGCAAGCGAAAATCCGCAGGGACTCCTGATTGTCGGAGCACATCCCTTTTCCCGTGCGGTTGGTCGAATTATTCAGGACCTCGGATTCCCTGTCCTGCTCGTCGATACGAACTGGCGAAATATCAGCGCCGCTCGAATGGAGGGACTGAAGACCGTTGAGATGAACATTCTGCAGGATGAAATCGGGTCCCATCTCGATCTCGGAGGAATCGGTCGATCATTGGCCATGACCTCCAACGACGAAGTGAATACCCTTGCTTCAATGAACCTGGCAGACCTGTTCGGACGAGCCAATACGTACCAGCTGACTCCATGGCGCCAGATCGAAAAAAACGAACAGTTCGCTCCGCATCTTCGCGGCCGTTATCTCTTCAAGAAAGAGTTGACGCTCGAGCAGATCGAACAACGGATGGAGGATGGAGACGAGGTTCGGGCAACAAAGCTCACCAAAGAGTTTGATTTGACCCGGTTTATGGAAACACATGGGTGGAATGCGGTCCCACTCTTTATTGTTTCCGGGGCCCGTTTGACAATTGTCGATGCAGAAGGAAAGCTGACAGCCCGTGCTGGGGACACCATCATCTCGTTGTGCGGAAAGCATGACATCCTGAGCAGTTCTTCCACTTCCAGCAATTCTTCATCCAGCGATCCAGCATAATCTGGCATACAAAACGGAACGCTGAGGAGGCACCTGATCTCGCCGTCGGAATGTCAGGTGGGATCAGCTGAGAACGATTGATTGCCTTCTTTTCCAGAGTTCGCATTCCGATGTCCGCGTGCGGTTGAACCGACATCACGACTGGACCAGGTGACTGGATGCTCCCCACCGCTCAGGCCTCCTCATGGAATTTGATTCGCAGGTTTCGGACGAGACTTTTCGTTTCCACTCCATTCTGCAATGATCGTGCACGATTGAGTCACGTTCATCCCCCTCTCCGTCGTCATGCTCGCCGACGGAGAGTCCAGAATGCAGGATTTCTTCCCGCCGGATCAATCTGAGAAATTTTGGGAGAAGTCTTGGCCCCACCTGAAAATCCACTGCGATGAAGCGTTATTACCTCCCTGCTTTTCTTGTCTGTTTTCTGGCCCTGACGACAGTGCCTGCCCGCGGAGAACACTCTGTTCCATCCCCGGCGGAGCATCTGGGACATTCTGTCGGGGCCGACTTTCACCTTTCTTCCTGGCCGGTCGTTCTGGACTATTACAAGAAGCTCGCCAATGCTTCCAGCCGGGTCCAACTCCAGTTTCCGGGCAAAACGACAGAAGGGCGCGATTTCTGCGTCGCGATAATTTCCTCGGAAGAGAACCTGAAGAATCTCGATCAGATTCGAAAGCGTTCAAAAATCATTTCCGATCCACGAGGACATTCACCTGAGGAAATTGAAGACGCTGTGACCAACGGAAAGGTCACTTTGGTCATTTCGCTGACAATGCATTCCGATGAGCCCGCTGCAACGGAAATGGGAATGCAGCTGGCCTATGAACTCGCCACAAGTACCGAAGATTTGTATGAACAGACCCGGAAGAATGTTGTCGTCGTCCTGATTCCTTCTCTGAATCCGGATGGGACTGACCTCGTTTCCAACTGGTATCACAAGCACCTTGGAACCGAGTATGAAGCCTCCGCTCTTCCGAGGCTGTATCAGTATTATTCCGGGCACGATAACAACCGCGATTACTTCAGCCTGACCCAGGCTGAAGCGCGATACATGACACAACTGCTGTATCACGACTGGCATCCGCAAGTCATGTGGGATGTCCATCAGCAAGGGGGAACGAAAGAACGATTCTTTGTCCCACCCTACCGTGATCCGCTCAATCCGAATATTGATCCCGCCATCGTTGCTGGGATGAACCTGATCGGGACTCGTGCCGTCATGGACATGACTCGCGACGGCCTGACAGGGATTGCGACCGGCGTTTCCTATGACAACTGGTGGAACGGGGGAAATCGTTCTGTTCCAGCTCGGCACAACATTATCGGGATTCTGACAGAAGCAGCCAGCTGCTATCTGGCCTCTCCCCGCTTCTACCGGCCGGGCGACCTCTCCGATCCTCTTGGGCGGAAGGAATATTCTCCTTCAAATCAGTTTATCGCTCCATGGCCGGGCGGGTGGTGGAGGCTGCAGGACATCGTTCGATATGAGTTGTCGTTCGCCCGATCCCTGTTAGGAACCGTCTCGCGAGAGCCGGAGTTCTGGCTGCGAAATAAACTGGAGGCGACCCAGCGAGTCATTGCCCTTGGAAAGTCTGGAGGCCCGCGAGGTTGGTTGATCCCGACCGATAACTATGACATCGGAGCCCTCACTCGGCTGGCTGACATCCTGCTGCTGTCTGGTGTGGAAGTGCGTATCGCGACTGCAGATTTCACTGCAGATGGTCGCTCCTATCCCGCCGGAACAATTGTGCTTCTGCGCGATCAGCCCTATGGGAACTTCCTGAAAGATCTGTTTGCACTTCAGGACTTTCCTAAAGACTCCAAGCCTTACGATGTCGCAGGCTGGGTCTTGCCACACCTTCTAGGAATACGACGAGTACAGATTGAACATGATGTTGAGATCCCCACCGTTGTTGCCACATCTGTCAGCGACGTCGTAAAGCCATTCCGGGGAGACCCAAGACTGGCAAAAGCCCCCACTGGGGCGACCTCCATCGCAGACAGTCGCAGCTGGACCGATCTGGTCTCCCGTCTCAGCTCTGGAGAATCCCGTCATCTTGCGACCACTGGAGAACTGGCTGGAATCTGGGTTTCCGGAGTCCCCAATTCAGAACAGTCTTTCGGAAAAGTCATCTCTCTGACATCGGTCCCCAGGATCGGGATTTATTCTCCGTGGCAGGGGATTGCGGATCACGGCTGGATGAAATGGGTCTTCGACAGCATGAAGATTCCCTACCGGTCCATGACCAATGAGGCCATTCGGGCCGGTCGGCTGAGTGATGTCATTGATGTTCTGATTATCCCGAGTATCTCATCCGCAGTGCTTAATAATGGCCGTTCGACAATCGAACCTCCATTCCAGGGGGGCCTTTCGACCGAAGGAACGGTGGCGATTCAGGAATTTGTCCGACAAGGCGGAACATTGATCACCTGTGCAAACGCGAGCGGCTGGGCCATCAAGTCGCTTCAGCTTCCTGTGGTTGATGTTACTTCCCAGAGAGGAAACGAGGCGTTCTCCTGTAGTGGAAGCGTCCTTCGAGTCGTCCCGGAAAACAATGCCATGATGACAGCTGCTCCGCGAGACGGAGCCATCTTCTTCTCGTCTTCAGCCGCCTATCGTGAAATGACCTCCGATGAGCGAACAAAGGCAGGAGTAGACGCTTCCGTCTCACTCGTCCCCATGCTGCGATACTCAGGGCATCCGGTCCTGCTTTCGGGCCATATCTCCAGCCCGGACGTCATCGAGAACAAAGTGGCGTGGATGCAGGCAAGTTACGGGGAGGGGACCGTACATCTCTTCGGATTCAGTCCACACTATCGAGCCTGGTCACAGGGAGCGTTTCATCTGCTGATGAGAGCTGTCTTCCTTCCTCCGGAAGCCAAGAAAGTCTCGGCGGCACCCCGGAAGTGAGTGGCAGGAGTTTCCCGGTTGCCCTTGTCTGCATTGGATGATTGATATGCAGTGCAGACAAGGGGGACGGGCTTTCTGTTTCGCCGCATGAGTAGGTTTAAGTGAATCTCCAGTGACTGGATCACATCACCAGGGCTTCCTCATCGTCCACGCTCCCTCATCATGTCCTGAAGCACTGATGCGGAGTCAACGAGAAGCGCATTGAGGAACACATTCTGAACGAGGGAGCCGTGCCCGGATGGATGTTTCTGGACGGGCTCCCTGCTTGTTGCGTTCCTAGCGAAGAGCTTGATACTGGCGATGAACCGTCGGCTTGAAGGTCCGCTCAAGGGTGTAGTGACGGTAATCGCCCGGTGTCTGCCCTGTTTCCCGTTTGAAGAAGCGTATCATCACTTCCTGATAGGCAAACCCAGCCTTGGCTGCAACGGCGTTCAGCGAGAGTGAAGGATCTTTGAGTAGCTTCTTCAGGTGATTCAGTCGGGATTGCCGGATCTCTTCTGCCGGTGTCCGGTTCAGCACTTTTCGGAATCGGTCTTCCAGAGACCGCCGCGAGACGTTCACGTGCCGGGTGACATCCGACACCTGAATGGATCGGTGTAGGTTCGCATGGATGAAGGTGATCGCCTTGTTGACAATGTCGTCTGTCCCGAGCCGGATGTCCGTCGACAGATATTCGGCAATCCCTTCCGGAGCGATCAGGATCGGAGAGCTGGGGGCGGGGCGTCCCCGCATCATCTGATCCAGCAGTTCGGCAGCAGCGTATCCCACCGCCTGCGGACGCTGCATGACATGAGAAATCTGGATTGGGCTGAGCGCGGAGAGAAGCGGGTCATGCTCAATGGCAAGGACGGAAACCTCTTCCGGAACCTCGATCGCCCGACTCTGACAGGCGAGAATTGCCTCACGGGCGACGATCGTTGACCAGCTGATGATTGCCAGTGGCTTCGGGAGAGATTCGATCCAGTCTCCAAGAGCTTCCCGCTGAAAACTCCAGTCGGGAGAATCAAATGTCGGATCGGGTTCAAAACGGGAAAGAGGGTATCCTTCGCGGGCCAGAAACTGCTGGGCAGCGTCATACGCCTTGTCCACATAACCCAGATAGGGCTGGGGTCCGATATAGGCGAACGACTGGAAATTGCGATTCAGGAAGTACTCCGCACACATTTCGGAGCAGGCAGAGAGGTCGGAGATGACCTTGGGAATCTCGGGGGTATTTTCTCCCAACCACGAGATGTTCACTGTTGGAAGCCGGAGCTTCAGCAATTCGCTCTTCAGTTCGTCATCCGCCAGACGGCAGATAATTCCGTTCCCTTTCCAGTGAGGCCCCATAAACACACGTTCACGAGTTCCTCGAGGCTGGAGCCAGAATTCCCAATTCCCTTGCTCACGGGCAAAGGCTGCAATCCCTTCGTGAACCTGTCTCGACCAGTCACTCGCGTTCAGGACCAAAAGTGCGACACGACGGACCGGCGATCTTTCCTGCAAATGGTTGGGCATTCGGCTGATCATGAGACTGCTCTCCAGTGAAGGTATGACCGGAATCGTTTTCCGAGAGACCTTCATGCATGGCTCCCAAACGTTTCTTTGCCCAAGTTCTCAGCAAAATAAAGGCCATCAATCATCGTTGATGAATTGTTTGCACATCACTGTGATTTTTTCAAGCAGCCCCGTGGGAATGGCGCGGAAGAAGCAAAATTTCAGCGCACGGAATATGCAGTCGTGCATGCATTTCTCGCATTATGAAATGTAAGTGCCTCGACCGGATGTCGCAGATATTGTATTTCAAAGGACGCTGAATTCAAAAAGAGTCCACAATTCTGCGTAACTGATCATCGATCTGAAGGGGGCATATTGCCATGCTCATGAGCAATCTTGATTGAGGCCATCCGGCTGCGGTTCAAAGACCAGACAAAATCCACACTGACAAATTTCCGTTGATTGATTCCGGAGTTCACCGATGAGACGTGCGGCACTGAGTGCGATCCTGATATCAGCTCTTGTTCTGGCCCCGGCATTCTCCGCATGGGCCTGCACGACAGCGGTGATCAGTGGCAAGGCAACGGTGGATGGACGTCCGCTTCTCTGGAAGAATCGCGACTACAGGGTGCGCAACAATGAGCTGGTTTACTTCGAGAAGGATGGTCATTATCCCTGCCTGGGGCTGGTGAATGCAAAATCCCGTTCGTCGATCTGGATGGGTGTCAATAGTGTTGGTCTCTGCATCGAGAACTCCGTAACCAATGACCTCGATCACCCCACCAATGTCAAAGGTTTGGGGAATGGAGGCTTCATGCTGCGGGCTCTTCAGACCTGTGCTACGGTGGAGGATGTCGAGGAGTTGCTCAAGCAGACCAATCAGACCGGCCGAAGTACCTGCGCCAATTTCGGAGTGATTGATGCGCAGGGAGGTGCGGTGATCTTCGAAACCAGTCGCAACAATTACCGCAAGTTTGATGCAAACGATCCAAAGATCGCCCCACTCGGATTTGTCGTTCGGTCAAACTTCTCCATCACCGGAAAAAATCTTCCGGATCATCCGACAGAGGAGGATCTGAAGGCGATTTATTCTGCCGATCGCTATCTCAGGGCCAATTCCCTGCTGACTCGCGAACGGAAATCAAAGTTGAGCATGAAATATCTGCTGCGAAATCTCTCCCGTGACCTGTCCTGCGAAGGAGAAGAATGCCCCGGATCGGTCAATTCGCCATCCGGAACCCTGCCCGACTTTGTTGAAACGGCAAATACGATCAGTCGGACGACAACCGTGTCCTATGCCGTCTTTCAGGGAGTCAAAAAAGGGGAAAATCCCTTGCTGACCACAATGTGGCTGGGTCTGGGAGACCCCAAATTTTCCGTCTCGATTCCCTGTTGGGTAGCGACCGGAATGGTCTCCGAAGAACTCCAGGGAGAGACAGGCGGGGCACTCGGGGCGAAGGCAATTGCCTTGAGGGACAGCTACTTTGACGAGGACCGCAACGGAGTCCGGACGGAAGGACTTCCAGAGATCTGGTCCCGGATCTGGTCATTCGAAGATCAGACGATCAAAAACGTCGAACGGCAGCTGGCGATCTGGAGGAAAAACGGGATTAACACGGAATCCATGAAGGCGATTCACGTCTCGACCTCCGAGCAGGCTCTGGCCCTGATGAACGATCTGGTTAAGCAGCACGTCCCCGCTTCCGTGACTGCCTCCTCTGTGTCGAGCAACTCCGGTGCGCAGGGAGAAACAGCGACCACAGCTTCAGAATCCAACTGAAATTTCCGTAGAAAAAGACAATTTCTACGAGATGAGCTGTCTAAGAGACTTCCATTTCGAGTAATTTCGATTCTGAAACGTTGATGTTGCGTTTAGGGATTGAACCGTCATCGGAGGCCCACTCCGTTTGGGCCAGAATGACATCGATTGTGCCCTCCCATCTCCATCGCGCTGGTCGCGTCGCAGGAAGCAAACGACCAGCCACGTGAAATGGTCTGGAGAAAAGTGTCCCAAAGCAGAATCCCGAGCCTCGTTCCATCGGCGCCTTCCGTCGGGAACCGGACTCAAATCATTGTTTGATGTCCATGTCTACCGGAAAGACGGTCTTCCGCTCTGAACAGCAACGAGAGGCTCCATTCCAGATGATCTTGACCCCATCTCAACGGATCTCCATTCAACGAGAACACGCTGCTTTGGAAAAGAGCGAATACCGGGACGGGTTTGAGTACCCTTGGAATGGACTGGACAACTACCTCGCTGAAGGAAAGACACTTCTCATCGCAGGCTACGGCAGCCTGATGAACCGGACATCTGCAGCACGAACATTTGCAATGGACTCTGTGCGCCAGATGTCACCCGTCGTTGTTTTTCATGCCAGACGGGTTTACGACAAGATCATGAGCCCCGCAGCCAGGAAAAGTTATCCCACGATTTATCCGGAAACACATTGCGGGGTCCTGAATGCGTATGTAACAGGCAATCCGGAAGACTGTTTCAATGCGGTTCTCCTTCCACTTAAGGCTGCAGAACTGGATCGTTTTCGTTCTCGCGAATCAGGATATGACCTGCTCCCAGTTGTGACTGTTGAATGGGATGCGATCAGGAAGAGAAGGCATTGCGAGCCGAAACACGCTTTTGTTCTCTCGTGCCGGACTCCTGTTCGATTCGGCCAGCGACAGACGCACCCGCAACTTCAACCTCATCCGCTCTATCACGAAATCTGTCTTCGAGGAGCCCGTGACATCTCCGATGACTTTCTGGAAATGTTCCACCGGACCACACAAATTGTTGCTCCTGCCGTCAAATCGGAATCCGATCTTCATTCGGAACTTCCGAAAATCATTGCCTGATCTGATCCCGCCGCATCCAATGCATTCGCTGTTGGGGATTGCTTCCTCGCGATCGGTGTGATTCACTGACAGTGATTCATCGCATCTGAGAGCAGACCGGGAGCCACCATGCGAACCGAGAAGGAAAAAATGCTTGCGGGAGAACTGTATGATCCGCTCGATCCGGATCTGGTTGCCGCAAGAGAACGGGCACGAAGTCTGTGCATGAAGCTGAATGCAACCCGGGAGGATGAGCCGGAGGTTCGCCGCTCCATCCTCAAACAGCTTTTTGGACAGGGAGGAGATTCAGTCTGGATGCAGCCGCCGTTCTACTGCGACTACGGCTCAAACATCCTGCTGGGCGAACGGGTCTTCTTCAATTTTAACTGTGTGGTCCTTGATGTTTGTGAAGTCAGGGTGGGCGATTTCACACTCTTTGGGCCTGCTGTCCAGATTTATACAGCGACGCACCCGATGAACGCTGAGTTGCGCCGGAAACAGGAATTCGGAAAACCGATCGAAATCGGTTCAGATGTCTGGATTGGTGGCAGCGCAGTAATTTGTCCCGGAGTGAAAATCGGCTCAAAAACAGTCATTGGTGCTGGAAGTGTTGTGACCCGGGATGTCCCGGATGGAGTGTTCGCCGCTGGAAATCCCTGCCGAGTGATCCGGGAGATCACTGAGTAATCCCTGATGGAGCCGCTCTCACATTACTCAGCTTCAGAGTCATGCTGCTTGCGCGGGAGTCCATTTCTTAAGAGCGCATTTCGCGGAATCTGCCATGGTCACAAGGGCCGCCCCCATCATGATGGCATCCTTGACGACCAGTCGCCCTCGTCCGCTGAGGTACGGGAATCCATGTTGATGATCCCCCAGAGCCGGGACCCAGCACTCGGGGGTGGTGATCAGGAACGAGAGTGTGACAAACGACATCACAAAGACCAGAAAACTTCCGAGCGCTGCTGCCTGAGGAAGCCACGGGTGCAGGCAGATCAGGAGGCCGTAAAGCACAATGACGGTCCCCAGTCCGTAGGAGAATTGGTACGTTCCATTCGCTTCATGCCACGCCCGGTTTTCTGGATTGAGGACCCCTTCGGGGTTCATGTGCGATTTGTAATTGGCCCCGTCAGTATAGAAGAAGAACATTAACGGGCTGTTCGCGACAAATGGGACAATCCCATCGGCTTCGTATCGAAAGGCTTTGAGTCCGCCGATCCAGAGCAATACGATAATCAGCCCGATCCGGGTGACAGTTACTCCCGCTTTGTCCATCCGGGAGGCCAATTCAAACAGCTTGATCATATCGATTCTCTCCTCAACGGAGTGACCCGAAGCGTCTACGTCCTCGCCCGCGTCGATTTCCGTTTTGACTGACTTTGTGCAGATCGAGAATCAGTATTGGAAGCTGCACCGGACTCAGGAATGGTCGATTTGGACAAAGGCATGGACAAATTGCTCCCCCCTCGGATTTCGGTCTCGAATTCGCGAAAGAATGTCGGAGAAAGGCCGGTCGCTTTTTTGAACAGCCGGCTGAAATAGAGTTCGTCCTTGAATCCAACCTCCCGGGCGATCTCCTTGACCGGCCTGAGCGTGTGCAGAAGTTGCCATTTTGCATGAGCCAGAATCCGTCCCCGAATCAGCTCTGTCGGCGTCGTCCCGAAATTGTCCCGAACAATGCGCCCCAGTGTTTTTGGAGTCATGTGCAACAACCGGGCATAATCAGAAGGAGAATGGAGTCTCTGATAATTCTCCTCGATCAGCTCCTTCAGTTGCACAATCAGCGGATTGCGCATGTCCAGTCCACCTGAAGCCATCGAGGCCGCTGTCGATGTTTTCAGTCGCGTGGCCAGAATGAGCAGCACCTTGAGAGAAGCCAGCATGACCTCCTGATACGCAGTCTGTCGCCCTGCATCTTCTCGCTGAATGCGTTCAACCAGATCCATGATCTCTCTTCGGGTGCTGGCATCCATCTGTACCAGGGGGACTCGATAAGGATCATTGAACAAGGCCCCGCTACAGCCTGTTTCAACGTGGAATGTCTCAACACAAAGGAAATTCGCGTGAAACTGGATGAGTTTTCCCTGAACAGGCTTCACCGGCTCCAGACGAATTCGCTGATAGGGGACGAAAAATAACAACGAGTTCGGACCAAACGGGAATCGTGCAGCATCCGCCCAGAAGTTCCCTGAACCGGATTGAACCAGATAGATGGAAAAGTAATTCGTACGCGCTGGCTGAAGAACCTGTTCGGTCAGCGGAATCTCCTGCAGCCGGATTGGTTCACCCCCATTTCTGGGGTCGTACATGACTTGTCTGAGCTTCTTTGTTGCCATCGTCTGTTGATTACTTCCTTTCGGTGGATCGAACTCATCCTACCTCACCGTCGATCAGCTTTCCCTCGACGGAACAGGAGGTTCTTCGGAATTTGCTGGTGGGGGAAGGCGCACGCCGCGCCCGCGCTGTTATCCTTTCTGAAGTGAGCCAGTCTGGAAATAGAGGAGGAACGATGCGAGGTCTTGACTTCAGCTCGGTGAGTGGACTCCTGACAACGCTGATCGGAATGGTCGTTGTCACGTTTGTGATGGTCGCCATTCGCCTGATGATCATGCAGATGGTGCAGCAGCGCCGGGAGCGTGAAAATCGGCAGATTAACGAACGTCTGCGAACGCTGATTGCAGCATATAAGGTTCTGGGAGGATCATTTACCGGGATTCTGACCGTTGATCCGACTCATCTGCGGGACCTTCGGCTCAATGCCGCGACATCGGTTCCACCGACGGATGATGCCCTCGGCGAAGTGGGAGTCATGGAGTCCACAGACCGATCCCGACGGATTCGGGATGCGGTCGAAGCGGCTCTTTCCGACCTGATCCTGTTAGGGACGGAGGAACAGGTTCGGCTGGCAGCAGCGGCTGCTAATGAACTTGTCGCAGGAAAACCTGTTGCCACCGCAGAACTGGTGACATCCCTGCGGAACTTCATCCGGGGCGTGCTGGATCTGGAGCCGATCCCCTCTGATCTGCCCATACCGAAACAGGGACCGTCCCGAATGTTGGCCGGCGGAGGATCGGGAGGCGGTAAAGGAAAAGAAGAAGCCGGTGCTCGGGGAGGCGGGCGCGGTGACGGCGGAGCTGCCGGAGGAATGGCGATGGGGGGCGGCCTGGGGCTTGGATTCGGGGCAGGACTTGGTGGCTCAACAGACAGTGAACACGATTCCAATTGAAGTCGAGTCCTATCGAGAATTTCCACTTACGTCTCAATTCGCACAACCTGGCGTCAGGCGAAGCAGGCGCGGCAGGACGATTCAGCGTTCTTCACGGAACCGTCGAATCTGATGGGCCGACGAGATAATCAGGGGCCTGCTGCTCCACAAATCGCGTCTCTTCTGGTGTCAGAGATGGCTGGTGCGACGGCTCAAGCCCCAGACTTTCTGAGATCACAGGGAGCAGGAAGCCTGCAAGTTCTTGAGCTTCGAACTTCACTCCAGAGAGTTCGACAATCCCCGGGAATTCAGGCGTTTCCGGGGAGAGCGAAAGGAGAATACTTCCGTGCTGAAGGACTGCCCCCTGTCGTCTTCGCTGAGCGCTTCCCACAATCTTGTTTGATCCGATGACAATGTCCCGGGCATCTCCCCGCGAGAAGCAGAGAAAGGACTGATCGGCGAAGGCATCCTTACCTCGCATTCGTGATGCAATGCCGTGCTGAGAGAGAACGTTAATAATGGCCTCATGCACCCGATCATAAATCTGTCCCGGATCGGCGGTCAGTGGGTGTGTCGCCGGAAGCGCGCAGGAATACGTCAGCTCGCGATGATGCAGAATCGCTCCTCCCCCTGAGAGCCTGCGGACAGCAACCAGTCCTCGAAACCGGGCGGGAATACTCCCCCCCTCACGAGCCTGAAAGTGCCCGATCGAAACGGTTGGGGTGTCCCACTGATAAAAGCGAAGCGTCGCAATTCCCTGAGTCGCTGCGTTCAGGAGGGCCTCATCAACAGCCATATTGACCGGGCCGGGAAGCGGTCCATCCTGCAAGACTCGACAGGGAAATTGATCTGACATGGATGAAGAACTGGTTCAAATGAATCAGGCGTCACTGCCCGCATTGGGAAAACCGCTGACGGACGGATTGGAAAATTTCTTCTCCAATCTCCTCTACTGGACGAAATGAACCGTCTCCATCCATGACTGAAACGGTCTGCCATCGTGAATCGCCAGCAGCGAGATCCAGATAGACGTTGCGGACATTCGCCATGTAAGACACATCCGCTTCCTGCAGGTCCGCCTGAAGCTCAGTATATGACCGCTGATTCTTGCGGCGAATCAGCTCCTGTGATGCTTCAACAGGAATGTCCAGAAGGAAGATCTGATCCGGGGCCGGAAGTCCAAAAAGGTTGAATTCGATATGTTGAATCCATTCGATTAACTGCGGTCTTTTCTCGGGTGTCACCTTTGCAGACTGGTGGGCGACATTCGAGGAGACATATCGGTCAAGGATGACCAGATCGGCCTGGCGACGCTCTGCCTGGAGGAGATCTCTCGATTCGTAACGGTCTCCCGCATAAAGCAGCGATACCAGAAATGGATGGAGTTGATCCAGCGTTCCGAATGCCCCGTTCAGAAACTCCCCGATCCGGGCTCCAAAAAAAGTGGACTGGTACCGGGGAAAGCTCATGAGCGATGCCCGGATGCCTGCTGAATTCAGGGACCGTTGTAACTGGAGTGCCTGAGTTCCCTTTCCGGAGCCATCAATCCCCTCCAACACAATAAGGGGTGCAAGTCCATCAGCCGGTGTCGTCATAAGTGTGATTGAATTGTCGATTCGGAAGGGAAACAGGCTCAGAAAAATCTGGCGTGATCAGAGCATCAGCTGGGACAGGGCATCGTCTGCAGTTTCTGTCACATTGAAGTAATTCAGTAACTGGCTTAATGCCAATGTGGACTGGACATTCGATTGAAGGGAACAGAGGATCAGTCGACCGTTCGCACGAGCAAGTCGGCGATGAAGTGCAATCAGCTTTCCGACCGCAGCACTCGTCACATAATTTACGCTCTGCAGATCGAGGATGACCTGACGCACCCCGTAGGTATCCATCAACGAGATGAAATCGCGTTCCAGTTGCTCCAGATTCTCTTCTTCGGTCAGCGACGGGCGATTCATGAGCAGAAGCATTCCAGTTCCACCTGGCACAGGTTGTGTGTCAAAAAAACTGGATTGCATGGCGGTCACCATTGATTGGGGCGAAATGGTTTCCCTGGCTGTCGCTGGCCCTCTGATGAAATCAGTCGGGCACGCCGGTCAGTTGCCGAACCCTGCTGCAAATCTGCCATCCGCCTCCCCTTCTGGCCTCTTGAACCAGTTCTCCGAAAATTCCATCAGCAAATCGGGGGACGTCAGGTTGGCAATCACGACCAGGCAGACCTGTCTGCTCAGCCGTTACAAGCATACCTGACAAATTCCCCCGCTGCCAAAAGAAAATGGAGCTGGATTCGTGAGAGACGCTGCTTCCGAGTCCCCTTTCTGCAACCTGTTACAAATCCGGGGAGTGGAAACCGTCGCTGGCACGAAATCGTACTGATGTCGATTCCCTCAGATCGGACCTTCCTACCGCTTCACTTCGCAGTTAGGGTGATCTTTCTGGAACTGATCAATGGCATCATCCGTGATATTCGTTCGGGCCAGATTCAGAACCTTCAGGTTCTTCAACGTCCCGAGCGCTTCCATTGCACTATTGTCGATGCCGGTTTCGATCAGGTTCAGAACTTCGAGATTCTCGAACTTCGCCAATTCCGGAGCGCTGGCACTGGTAATGGTGCGACAGCCTTCCAGATTCAGTTCCCGGAGTTCTGTCAACCCTGCCAGCGACTTCACCCCGTCGTCATCCAGACTTCCGTTCCACAAGCTCAAGACCTGCAGCTTCGTGAACGGAGCGATATATTCAACTCCTGCATTGTCGATGCGAGTCTCGCTCAGGTCGAGGTCTTTCAACGTGTCACGTGCTGCGACGAGAGCCTCCAGTCCGGGGCCGGTAACGGCGGTATCCCGCAGCGACAGATCCGTCAATTTCATGTCAGCGAAATTGGCCAACCCCTTGTCACCGACGACCGTACGCATCAGGTTCAGTGATCGGAGGTCTTTCAGTCCCGCGAGTTCGTTCATCCCATCGTTCCCGACGCTGCAGTCTTCCAGCGAGAGAACGCGAAGCTTGGTCAGCTTGCCAAGAGACTTCATTCCCTTGTCGGTCACTGAATACGAACGAAGTTTAATGTCAACCAGGTCAGACAGGCCTTCGATGTGAGCAAGACCTTTATCCCCGATCTGGGTACATCCTCGCAGGTCAAGAGCCCGCAACTTCTTGAGTTGGGCAACGTGTTCCAGTCCCGCATCGGTTGTCCGTGTGTAAAGAAGATTCAGTCGTTGCAGGTTCGGAACATATTTCAGATTGACGAGTCCCGAGTCATCGATCTGTGAGCAGCGACGCAGCCCCAGCTCGATCAGGCTACTCATCTTCTCGAGGAACTTCAGACCATCATTGGTGACCTCTGAATTTTCAAGGCTCAAAACCCTCAGATGAGGGAGTGCCTGAAACAGCGGCAGTTCCGCATCTGTGATCGGCGCGAACTTGCAGTCCGCCTGAACCACTCTCCCCTCAGCGTTCATTCTCAGATTGACGTTGAGACCTTCCAGCTTGCGAATGACCTCAGGATCGTCCTCCTGAGCTGAAGAATTCGCTGATGCCGGAGCAGACGGAGAGGCTTCCTTCTCAGTCTCATTGGGATGGGAGGCAGCAGGTGCCTCAGATGTGGCTGGTTCCGGCTTCTCTGCCACGGGAGGACAACCCAATGTTGAGACCGCCAGCAGCGGTAAGGAGACCCAGGTCCAGTTTCGGGGGGCATTCGTCGTCATGAGAAATCGTTTCCGTCAAATTCAATGAGCTGCCGTGCATCGCCTGGAAACACAGCATTCTGTTTTCGTAACTGTCTTTGATGACCAACGCTGGTGGCTGGAAAGCACTCAGTTTAGATGCTCCGATCCCGAAGCGAAAGAATGGCGTACCTCCTGCCGGCGTGCAGGCAGTTATTGTGAATGGTTGTTCAGCTGATGTCGGGGGCTTCTCCAGAATGTGCTAAAAATCGCTCAACACCATCTGAACTCAAGATTCACCCGTTTTGAGATCTTAAAAGCCCGCAGACGCTCCGGATTTGATCACCTGACGAAGCTCATTCACTGCTTGAGAAACTGCGTGGAATTCTTCGCTGGAAGGGATTTCGGCAGCCTGGCGAACATCTCGCGAAAAGGCTCCCAGAAGGTGCTGGTCCAGCTGGGACGCAATCCACTCCGCCCGCAATTTGGCGAACATCGTATGGAACTGACGAATCTTCGCTTCAACATATCCAGCCCCGCTGGAGGCAGCCTCAGTAATCACCTTGTCTCCAACTGCGGTGGCCACTGTTCCTCCGATGGCATCTCCTGCCAGATGTAGAGCGCTTTGCAGTGCAGTCTGGGCAACCAGCGGGGCAATCGCGTCGCCGAGTGGGCCCGCTCCAGTCATAAACAATGCCAGACTGATTGCCGGACGTGCTGCGGCTGCGGCGGTATCGACATGGCGA
>CALLWY010000203.1 GCA_938015865.1 uncultured Planctomicrobium sp. | reverse complement strand
CCCCCCCGATCCACCGGTCGTTGTCCCCGCCGGCCTCCCTCCGAAGGTTCGCAAGCCGCTGATCAACTTCGACGCGGCTGGATCAGTCAAACAGCTCAGGAAGTATGCGATTCATATCGTTCTGGGGATTGCGCTGATCGCGGGGGCTTACTGGGGCGCCGACCGGATGGTTCGCATTCGGCTTCCTCTTCCTGTGCTGGCAGAAGTTTCCGGGGTCTTGAAGATTAACGGAGCCCCGGCCCCCAATCTCGTTGTTCATCTGACTCCTTTAAACCAACCCGAACCGGCTGCAGCCAAATCCGGTCGGGAACTGCGACTTCGCGACAGCACAGGGGTGACCGACGCAGAGGGGAAATTCCGGATTCAGTACATGGACGGCGTCTATGGGGCCCCCATGGGACGAGCCCGGGTCTGGCTGGAACCGGTCACCCCCGCCGACATCAAGAGAATCCCTCCGAATTACCAGACAATGGCCTCCCAGGACATTCGCAATGTGCGTGAAGTGAATGACGGTGTCTTCAACATTGATCTGAAAACGCAGTAGTCCCGCCGGCCAGAGGCCTGAGCAGACCCGCATTTCCCTGCCACCGAATCGTCACGGTTCATGACCGCAAAAACCTGAAAGTGATCCGGGAACAGCGAGGGATCGCGCACCCGCTTCGTGCATCGCCTGCATTCGCGTTGCGTGAGAAGTGTGGCAATTGCGTTCTTCGTGCCCCCTTCCGACTGGAGTTCGAGAGGCAGGGCGCTATCATTGGCAACCTGTCATGGGCAACGACTGAAATCAAGAAGGAGTGGCCCGGTGCCATATTCATGGAACTCGATCTATCACGCAGACTGCATCGAAGGGATGGCAGCACTCCCGGAAGGGAGCGTTGATCTGGCATTTGCCGATCCTCCGTTCAACATCGGTTACGAATACGATGTCTACGATGACCAGCAGGACACGCAACACTATCTGGAGTGGTGCCGGAAATGGATCTCCGGCGTTCATCGCGTCCTGAAAGCGGATGGAACATTCTGGCTGGCGATCGGTGATGAATACGCTGCGGAACTGAAACTTCTGAGTCAGGAAATCGGGTTTCACTGCCGAAGTTGGGTGATCTGGTACTACACCTTCGGAGTCAACTGCAAGAACAAATTCACCCGGTCGCATGCACACCTGTTCTATTTTGTGAAGGACAAGGAGAAGTTCACGTTTCGCGGCGAGGAACTGGAGAACCGAATCCCCAGCGCGCGGCAGCTGGTCTACAACGACAAGCGAGCCAATCCGCGCGGTCGACTTCCCGACGACACCTGGATTCTGCGTCCGCAAGACATCGCAGAGAAATTCACTCCGCAGGAAGACACCTGGTACTTCCCCCGTGTTGCCGGAACCTTCAAGGAGCGGGCCGGGTTCCACGGATGCCAGATGCCCGAACAGTTGCTTGGCCGGATTATCCGGACCTGCTCACATGAAGGCGAAATCGTTCTGGACCCCTTTTCGGGAAGCGCGACGACGTTAGCGGTCGCGAAAAAGTTGAAGCGACAGTTCATCGGATTTGATCTCTCCGAAGAGTACATCAAGGCGGGACGTCAGCGATTGGAACAGATCACTCCCGGAGACCCGCTCAGTGGTGCTCCGGAACCGACCATGAGCGCCCCCAGTACATTTGCAGTCAAACCTGCGGACGAAAAGAAGCAGAAGCCACGTCGCCGGTTGAGAACGGCACAAAAGCCATCAACGCAGGAACTCTTTGAATGAGTACCAGCCGCGACAAGCCCATCAAAAGGCAATCTGCCCAGCGCTCATCACACCCGACCGGGAATGAGCCTCTTCCGGCATTTCTTCGTCGGGTTGCAATCGGTGTAGTCATTGCTGCCATCGTCCAACTCGTCCTCCTTTGGGGGACATCACTCCCATTGGGGATTCCCGAGGAATGGACATGGGCCCGTTGTGATTTTTCGGTGCTGGATCTGGGAGGACTCCTGGCTCCGTTCCTCGCAGGAGTCTTCCTGTGCGGGATCGCATCGTTTGTCGCTCCGCGAATAAACCAGTTTACTCAGCGGGGAAAAGCAACGGCCCTTCTGCTGCTTTGGGGATGTGGAGTGGTCTGGCTGTTCTCCACCGTCTCAGCAGCCCCCGGGATTGCTGGACTGAGCAGAGCCCCCTTTGTCCTTTATTACACCCGCAGCTCCGGCTATTTCACGCAGGCCCGCGAAGACGTCACCAATGTCCGGGAGTTCCTCCGAACATACCGGGAACGAATCAACGACAGTAGCCAGCCGGAAAACTATCTCCATCTGGGAACACACCCTCCGGGGCTGACTCTCTCGATCGTCGGGATCAGGAACGCCTGCGAACACCTCCCCGCGTTGCGGGCATTTCTGAAGACGACTCAACCCGCTTCCATTCGAGAGAGCCTCACCACGATCTCACAGCTCATCACCCCAGAGGCCCGGGAGACATGGGAGACCGATTCCGCAACGCTCTGGGCGATGACAGTGATTGTTGCACTGCTGGCAACAGGAGCGTGCGTCCCACTCTACCTGCTTTGTCGACGGACCGTCTCATCGGAAGTGGCCGTCTGGGTCGCTACGTTCTGGCTGCTGGTCCCTGCAATGGCGATTTTCTTTCCCAAATCCGACGTCATGTTTGCCGGGCTGGCGATGTGGATTCAGTGGCTGTGGCTGGAAGGGGTAACCCGCCGAAGTGTCAGGTTTGGCATTGCTGCCGGGACACTGATCTTTATTGCCGTCAACCTGTCGCTGGCCTTTGTCCCTATCGGCCTGATCCTTGTTCTTCAGGGATTCTGTGTCGACCGGCAATTACAAACAGACTCCTCCGCGGAGAAAAGAGGAATTGAGTGGGCACGGGCGCGGATCTACTGGTCTTCTGCACTGGCCTTCTTTGCATTGATCCTGTTGGCCTGGCTGATCGGGGAGATCAACCTCATTGATGTGTGGTTTCAGAACCTTCGTAACCACGCGGCGTTCTACGATCACGCCACGCGAACCTATCTCGCCTGGCTGATTGTGAACCCGATCGAATTGAGCATTGCCATCGGAATGCCGTTATTCCTCATGGGGCTGCTCGGACTCTGGACCATTTTCTCAGAGAGCCAAAACACGCGCCCGTGGCTGGCGGTTCTCTCCTCCCGGGGAGAGATATTGATCCCGATTCTGGTCTGGGCCATTCTCTGGGTGAGTGGCAAAAACATGGGGGAAGCAGCACGACTCTGGGGATTCCTCATGCCCTACGCGGTCTGGCTAACGGCGTTTCTTCTCGAGAAGTGGCACCGGAATGACCGGTTCCCTCGCTGGGTTCTGGGATTATTTCTTGTTCAGATGGTCACTTGTGTTGCGACCGTCATCCGCATCGATGGCTTCCATTTTGCCGAACTGCTTTCCTGAGAGGAGACCGTCGGTAGTGGATGTTCCCCAGCAAAGAATTTATGCTGAAGAACACTGGTCGGGTCTCACCATTTTGTCCCGGCTGGTTCTGTTGCATCACCTCGTCAGACCACATTCGCCCCAAGTTCTACGTGAGGAGATTCGTTGTGTCAGAATCTGCTTCGACAAGCAATGACCAGCAGCGTCGGTACCGGGAATTCATGGATCTGTTGCCCCTTACCTTGTCGCTGGCTGGACTTCCTCCCAGTGAGGTCGGACGTTATTTCACCGAAGAACAGATTGAAACCCGTGTTTTTGTGATTCGCCACGCATACAAGGCAGCCCGGTCACTGGTGAAAGAGATTGTCATCAAGTAGCCCTGACCAAGAGCGTCAGGCTCACGTTTACAGGCCCCCGCTCTGTACCGACCGCCAGCATGAGATGAGCACAGCATGATGCCAAGTGAAAATCCCTGGCCGATTGTCATCGTCTGTGCGATGGTCGTGGTGGGGCTGTTGATTGCGTGGTCTCAGCAGAAGCGGGGTTGGCTTCTGATAGCGACCATCATTCCCATCATCGTGGCCGCCTTGGCCATTGTCCGGGATGTCATGGTGATCACCGACCGGGAACAGTTACAGATGAACGTCCGGGACATGGTCGGCGCCTTTCAGAATCGGGATCTGGAGAAAACCCATTCTTATATCTCGAATTCGGCCCCCGACATCAAACTGCTGGTCGCGGCAGCCTACAATCTGGTTCGACTGGGACCGGATACCCGTGTGACCGATATCCGTGTTGAAAAGACCTCGATCGCCGATCGAGCCATGACGACATTTCGAGTCAACTCAACATTACAAGTCGTCCCACACAGCACCAGCGCCTACCACCCGACAATGTGGGAAGCAAAATGGGAGCGGGAACCGTCCGGATGGAAAATGATCGACATCCAGCAATGTGATCCCATCACCGGGAAAAGGGAACCCATTCCCAGCGAGTGGCGCCGCATGTTGAATACCATGTACCCTCAGAATCCCTGATCCGACCGGGGACAACAGACCAGCCTCCCCACTCCGGGGGGACACTCTTTTTGAAATTGAACCCCATCCCAATGAGTTCCGACTCTCCTGTCATTGTTCCTCCCCGTCCCGTCTCCTCACCACCGAGACTGGCTGTTCTGATTTCTGGCGGAGGAACTACTCTGGTCAATCTCCAGCAGAAGATTCAACAGGGACAACTGAACGCTGTCATCCCCCTTGTCATCGCCAGTCGTGAATGTGGAGGGATTGACCGCGCACGGGAGCTGGGCATCAATCCCATCCTGCTGAATCGCAAATCGTTTCCGGGGACAGAGGCCTACAGCGACGAAGTCTTCCGGCTTTGTCGGGAACACCAGATTGATCTGGTCGTTCTGGGAGGATTCCTGACGAAGATTGTCATTCCAGACGATTTCCAGTTCCGGGTCGTCAACATTCACCCGGCATTGATTCCTTCCTTCAGCGGAAAAGGGATGTTTGGCCACCATGTCCATCAGGCTGTCCTCGATCGCGGGTGTCAGTTCTCCGGGTGTACGGTCCATTTCTGTGACAACGAATACGACCACGGACCGATTATCCTGCAGCGAGTCGTCCCGGTCCTCCCGAATGACAATGCCGACACCCTCGCCGCACGAGTGTTCACTGCGGAATGCGACGTCTATCCAGAAGCATTAACGATGGTGCTGGAAGGACGCCTTGAAGTGCAGGGGCAACGAGTTCGCCAGCGAGCGGACTCGTTGTCGTCAAACCAGCTTTCGTGACACATCAGACGTCCCTTCGACAGGAATCGACATGCCCCGGTTGATCTCGATTCAGGTCGGAATGCCACAGACCTACAGCGACCCCACGTACCCCGATCCCGAAAGAAGGGTTTGGTCGTCTGCCATTTTCAAATCCGCCGTTCATGGTCCCCGCCAGGTCGGGCCTCTTGGACTGGACGAAGACGGCCAGCAGGATACCCGGGTTCATGGCGGACCAGACAAGGCGATTCTGGCGTATTCCGCCGACCACTATCCTCGGTGGAAGGAGATTCTTCAGCGACCCGAGATTGACGCTGGCGGCTTTGGAGAGAATCTGACCATCGCCGGACTCACGGAACAGACCGTTTGTCTGGGGGATGAATGGGACATCGGCAACGTTCGATTGCAGGTCTCCCAGCCACGACAACCCTGCTGGAAACTAGGCCGCCGCTGGCAGATTCCGGAACTCCCGAAATACGTCATTCAGCGCGGCTGGAGTGGTTGGTACTGCCGGGTCCTGACCGGGGGAGAAATCGAGGCGGGACAGGAACTGCAACTCGTACACCGTCCCTGGCCGGAATGGACTATTCACCGGCTCAGCACAGCTCTTTACGATTGGACATTTCCGCTAGAGGACCTCCAGAAACTGTTAACCATTCCGGAATTATCCGCCGCATGGCGCAAAGATCTTTCTCGCAGGCTGGAGAGTCGGAAAGCAAACGATCCCTCATGACAAAGCGCCCTCAGCCCGGGCCAAAACTGGCAGAACTGCAGCATTCTGTCCAGAAACGGTCTTTTGAGAGCGGTCCATCATCACAAAACGACTGTCTCACAATGGCAGTCTTTTCGCAGGTTTCCGGGCGCCGGAAGCCCCTATTGCTGGCAGATGTTCCCGGTTCTACAATCGATGCAATCGAAGTTCCGCATGGATGTCAGCACTTTTTCAGGCTAAAGACACCCGCTGCAGCGTCGTGAACGTCATGTTCACTACAAGTCAGGAGAATGCGGCACTTCGGCTGCTGGCAGGATGGCCACTTTCTGATCGAATCGACACGTTTTGGCGTAGGGACGGCGAATGCAGATAGAATTCTCTCGGAATCGTATTTGGGATCTGCGAACTGTTCTCGCAGCAGTCTTCCTGTTCGGGATGACCTGTGTCAGCGTGAATGCCGACGATCCCCCTCCGCAGTCGCCCGAATCCGGAGAAGCCAAAGCGGCTCCACTGAATGAGGACGAAACGCCGCAGTCGGAAAAATCTTCGGATGACTACTACGAACTGATGCGAATCTTCGTCGACACCTTCCAGGAAATTGACCAGAACTATGTGAAGGAAGTAGACCGTCGCAAGCTGGTGAATGCAGCCGTCCGCGGGATGCTCGCGGAGCTGGACCCTTATTCCGAGTACATCGCTCCAGACGATCTGCAACATTTCACCGAAGCCATCTCTCAGGAATTTGGTGGCGTCGGAATTCGGGTCAATTTCGACAAGTCCAACCGGTCAATTGAAGTTCTCACACCGCTTCCCGGTGGACCTGCCTACAAGGCCGGACTGAAGGCTGGAGACCGGATCGTTGAGATTGATGGCAAGGCAGTCAAGGACTTTCCTGTCGGAAAGGAAATTGACACAGCCATCGAGATGCTTCGCGGACAGCCGGGCGAAAAAGTCGAGGTCGGTGTTCTCCATCCGGAGTCCAAGGATATCGACAAGGTGACTCTCACCCGGGAGAAGATCCAGCTGGATACGGTGTTGGGAGACATCATGGATGATGATGGAAAATGGAATCTCTTCATCGACGAAGAAAACAAGATTGGCTACCTCCGCCTGACCCACTTCACCAGCCGCAGCGCGGCCGAAATGCGGGACGCCCTCAAGACACTGAAAAAACAGGGGATGAAGGGGCTGATTATCGACCTGCGCTACAACCCGGGAGGATTGCTGGAGGCAGCGGTCGACATTGCGGACATGTTTATCACGGAAGGACTGATTGTCAGTACGGATGGACGAAACAGCATTCATCGAACATGGACAGCCAAAAGCTTCGGAACGTTCACCGGATTCCCGATCGCGGTCCTGATCAATAACTACAGTGCCTCCGCCAGCGAGATCCTCAGCGCCTGCCTGCAGGACCATAAGCGAGCGGTTGTGATCGGAGAGCGGAGCTGGGGGAAAGGAAGCGTTCAGGACGTCATCGATCTTGAAGATGGCAAAAGCGCTCTGAAACTGACGACCGCCAGCTATCATCGTCCGAGCGGAAAAAACATTCATCGATTCCCGAACGCAAAAGAGTCTGATGAATGGGGTGTCACTCCTGATGAGGGGTACAAGATTGAATATTCCCTGAAGGATCATCAGGCCTATCAGGAGTATCGCCACTACCGTGACCTGCCAGGGAAGAAGCGGAAAGACATTCCCTTTGAGGACAGGCAATTGGACGCTGCGAAGAAATACATCCTTGAAGAGATCAGCAAGTCCTCGTCCGACGCAGACACCCCCACCGAGTCTGACGACGCAAAGCCGAAGGAATCCGAAGAGAAAAAGGCGGCACGCGGTCCAGAGCGTTTCCACTTTCTCGCTGTTCCCAAGAGACGGGCTGGCTGATGCGATCTGCGCATCCAGAATTGGTGATTGCCCGTGAAAAGTGATCTGGAACAGCCTGCTTCGCCGAAATACCTGTTGGCCATTGAATCGTCCTGCGACGAGACCGCAGCCGCTGTGATTGACTCACAGTTGCAGGTCCGCAGCAGCGTCGTAGCCTCACAGGATGAACTTCATCAACGGTTCGGTGGTGTCGTTCCGGAGATCGCTTCACGCGCTCACCTGTCACGAATCCTTCCCGTCATCGATGAGGCATTGTCCCGTGCGGGGATCTCTCTGAAGCAGCTCTCCGCAGTCGCGGTGATGACAGAACCGGGGCTTGTCGGGTCACTCCTCGTCGGAGTGACGGCAGCGAAGACCCTTGCGATGGTTCTGGATGTTCCGCTTCTGGCGGTCAACCACATCCATGCCCATCTGTACGCAGCTCGAATGATTGCGGGCAGAGATCCGTTTCCTGCTATAGGACTGGTCGTCAGCGGGGGGCATACCAATCTCTACGACTGTCGGACTGCGATCGATTACGAATTGATCGGGTCGACGATCGATGATGCGGCCGGAGAAGCATTTGACAAGGCAGCCGCCTTGCTCGGGCTTCCCTACCCCGGTGGACCGTGGATGCAGAAGGTCGCAGAATCCGGGAACCGCAAGGCCTTTGACTTTCCCCGATCGTTCCTGAAGGATGACCGCCTCGCATTCAGTTTTAGCGGTCTCAAGACAGCGCTGCGGTACGCCGCGCTCGGATTACCGGGAGCAGAGACACCCCCTCCCGAGCTGACACCCCAACGCGTCGCCGATCTGGCAGCCAGTTTTCAGGAAGCGGTCGTCGATGTTCTGGTCGCCAAATGCCGACAGGCTCTCAGGAAATATGGATACAGGACACTCTGTATCGGCGGAGGAGTGGCTGCCAATCAGCGGTTCCGCGAGCAGCTCAATGAACTCAGCCAGAAAGAGAATGTGGACATCCTGATCGCCCCGATGTCGCTGTGCACGGACAACGCCGCGATGGGTGCGATTGCATGGGAACTTTACCGCGCGGGGAAGACGGCCGAACTCGATGTCGACGTCACCCCCGGTCTGGTTCGTCATTCCCGCTAAGATAGTCAAACAGCGTCCGCCGGCCTCAATCAGCCAGTTCCGCCGCTTTCCTTTCGCTCTTCATGCGAAAACAGGGTCGCCTTGAAATATTCCCGGTTCATCCGGGCAATATTGCTGACTGAAACCCCCACCGGACAGGCGGCTTCGCACTCATAGGTGTTGGTGCACGCACCAAACTTTTCGGCGTCCATTTGGGCCACCATCTTCAGCACGCGAGCGGCCCGTTCCGGACCACCTTGCGGGAGCTGGGCCAGATGCGACACCTTTGCAGAAGTGAACAGCATCGCGGACGCATTCTGGCAGGCGGCAACACAGGCTCCGCAACCGATGCACGCAGCAGCGTCCATCGCGCGCTCCTGATCTTGCTTCGGAACAGGAATACAGTTCCCATCGGGAGCCTGCCCTGTATTGACCGAGACAAATCCCCCGGCCTGCATGATCCGGTCGAAGGCGCTGCGGTCGACCACCAGATCCTTGATGATCGGGAAGGCCTTCGCACGCCAAGGTTCGATCATGATGGTGTCGCCATCCTGGAACCGGCGCATGTGCAGCTGACAGGTCGTGGTCTCATTGTCTGGGCCATGAGCCTGACCATTAATCATCACCCCGCACATGCCGCAGATCCCTTCGCGGCAATCGTGATCGAAAGCGACCGGCTCCTCACCCTCTTCGATCAACTGTTCGTTCAGAACGTCCAGCATTTCCAGGAACGACATATCCGGGGAGATCCCGTGAACCTTGTAGTCCCGGAACGCGCCCTGATCGTTTGGTCCGCTTTGTCGCCAAACCTTGAGATTCAGGCTGAGCTTTTTCTTGGGAGAACTGATCATGGCGAAAATCGGTCAATTCTGAAGGGTGTCCAAAGATGCAAACTGGTATCCATTTGCATCGGCGACGGGTTGGTCCTGCGTCTGCGAGCCGTCGACAACAAATTCTACTTGTAACTGCGCGCTGTCATGTGAATGGTTTCAAAGGTCAGCGGTTCGGTGTGCCGACTTGGCTCCTGATCCAGGCCGCGATATTCCCATGCCGCCACGTGGGCAAATCTGGAATCGTCCCGCTTGGCTTCTCCATCTTCCGTCTGATGTTCTTCACGGAAGTGACCACCACATGATTCCTCGCGGATCAGGGCATCCAGTGCAAGCAGTTCACCGAACTCGAGGAAGTCCGCAACCCGCCCGGCCTGTTCCACCTGCTGATTGAAGTCTGCCCCACTTCCCGGGATGCGGACCTTGTGCCAGAATTCTTCGCGGAGGCTGCGAATGTCATTGATGGCGGTCTTCAATCCTTCCGCATTCCGGGCCATCCCGCATCGGTTCCACATGATTTCCCCGAGGGCACGGTGGAAACTCTGAACCGAACGGTTTCCATTCACATTCAGCATCCGGTGAATCCGTCCCTCGACTTCTGCCTTGGCGGCATCAAACGCCGGATGCGCAGTTGTCACCGGTTTGAGAGTCCGCGACGCCAGATGATGCCCGAGTGTGTATGGGATGACAAAATAGCCATCGGCCAGCCCTTGCATCAGAGCACTCGCTCCGAGGCGGTTGGCTCCGTGATCCGAGAAATTCGCCTCTCCGAGCACGAACAACCCGGGGACGGTGCTCTCCAGATGGTAGTCCACCCAAAGCCCCCCCATTGTGTAGTGAACGGCGGGGTAAATCTTCATTGGCACCTTGTACGGATTCTCATCGGTGATCTTCTCGTACATGTGAAACAGGTTGCCGTACTTGCTGCGAATCTTGTCTTCGCCCTGCTCCTCAATGGCCCGACGGAAATCGAGGTAAACGGCCTTCCCGGTCTCATTCACTCCGTAACCGGCATCGCAGCGCTCCTTGGCAGCACGGCTTGCGACGTCGCGCGGCACCATGTTTCCGAAGGCGGGATAACGGCGCTCGAGGTAGTAATCCCTTTCGTCTTCCGGAATGTCCGCCGGGTTGCGGGTGTCCCCCTGTTTCTTGGGAACCCAGACCCGACCATCGTTGCGGAGACTTTCGCTCATCAAGGTGAGCTTGGACTGATAGTCCCCCTTCACCGGAATGCATGTCGGGTGAATCTGTGTGAAACAGGGATTCGCAAAAAACGCTCCGCGCTTGTGACATCGCCACGCAGCGGTCACGTTGCAGCCTTTCGCATTCGTCGAAAGGTAATAAACGTTTCCATAGCCTCCGGTGCACAGCAGCACGGCATGGGCCGCGTGGGATTCAATCTCGCCAGTGACGAGATTCCGGCAGATAATCCCTCTCGCCATGCCATCGACAATCACGAGATCGAGCATTTCCCGACGGGCGAACACTTTGGCTTTCCCGGTCGAGACCTGCCGCATCAAGGCACTATATGCCCCCAGCAACAGCTGCTGCCCTGTCTGGCCACGACAGTAAAAAGTTCGGGAAACCTGAGCCCCCCCGAAGGTCCGGTTGGCGAGAAGCCCGCCGTATTCGCGAGCAAATGGGACTCCCTGCGCCACACACTGGTCAATGATGTTCGCACTGACCTGGGCCAGTCGATAAACGTTTGCCTCCCGAGCCCGGAAGTCGCCCCCCTTGACGGTATCGTAAAAGAGGCGGTAAACCGAGTCCCCGTCATTGGGGTAATTCTTGGCCGCGTTGATCCCCCCCTGAGCCGCAATGCTGTGAGCGCGACGGGCGGAGTCCTGAAAACAGAAGACCTTGACGTTATAGCCCAGTTCCGCGAGAGAGGCTGCTGCGGAGGAGCCTGCCAGCCCGGAACCAACGACAATAATGTCGTATTTCCGCTTGTTGTTCGGAGCGACAAGCTTGAGATCATTCTTGCAGCGGTCCCATTTCTCCGCCAACGGGCCATCTGGCACGCGGGAATTCAATCGGCCCTGATCAACCTGGACCTGACCACTGTCACTCATTTCAGATGTCCTGACTGATATCAATGACCGGCGTTTTCACAACCGGCACAGCTTTGTTCGTTCTTGAATTCCAACAGGAAGTTCACAAGGGCGCCTGCTACTGATGCCCCCATCCCCCGATCATGGCCACGATCGGGAAGCTCCCGAACCCAAGGGCCACAATAATTCCGAAGAGGAAGGAAATCTTGCGGATGGCAGGAGTGTACTTGGGATGACTCCATCCCAGTGACTGGAAGGAACTCTGCAGACCATGAGACACATGGATCCCGAGAACAACCGAGCCGACAAGGTAAATCAGCCCTCGCACAGCATTCGAAACAATCACGCGAGCCTTCGTGAACGGATCAACTTCTCCCAGCGAGTCCCGCCAGCCAATTTCAAATTTGAAATCGCTCAGGTGGACAGCAAGGAACATGAGAACCACAAGACCGGTGATAAACATGGTCCGATCCGGTGTTGGAACTGGTCCTGCCAGAATCCGATCCTTTCGCTTCGACTGCTTCATGGCATATCCGGTCGGACGGGCTTCCGCATTCTTGAACTGAAGCGAAATTCCATAACCGATGTGCAACACAAAGGCCGTGTACAGAAGCACTTCAGCCAGAATCAGAAACTCTGGATTTGAGTGCAGCTTATGGGCGTACTCGTTGTAGGTCTCCTGGCCAACATACAGAAGCAGGTTGCCAATCAGGTGGACAACGAGAAAGAAGCACAAGAAGAGCCCTGAGACTCCCATCAGATACTTTCGTCCCACTGATGAGAACAGAAAGGCCTTGAGCCAGTTCAATTGCGGCTCCTTAGATCTGGTTGATTTTGAATGAAGGCATTCAATCCGGGCCGCCTCTGACGAGTGAACCTGACGAGAGAATGCGGGAAAAACAACACCGTAAGTTTTGTCGGATTATATGGAACAGGTGGATCGCTGCAATTCGATGGACAAAGACTTTCGATACTTTCAGTCTATGTCTCAGCCATAGAAATTCGCTTGCCCAAACAATTCCTAAAATCAGGAAGTCCCTGACGCCCGTCTGTGCTGGCCTCGGAAATGTGAGTACTCAATCAACGGGAATGAATTCGGACGAGATTTCCGAGACAGCTCGTCCACTATTACGTGCCTCGCTTCAAAACCCCCGTCTGCAATTCTTTCACCACTTCCGCAAGAACCGCAGGATCCCGCTTCTCCATCACATGCTGAATACGGCTGGCAGGCACCTTGAGCCGTTCCATTGTCTCTCCCGCCGAGGTCCACAGCTTCTCCATCTGCTTGCTCCCCGGCTTCGCAAGGTAAATGCTGGTCACGAGTTCAGAGAGACGCTGATCATCAATCTGATCTCGATTTTCGTAGTAGCGGGAGACAATTTTTTGCTGGTAGGGAGTCAGATTCTTTTTCATTTCAGGCGAGTTCAAGCAGGATTTGCGAGGAGCAGCCGAAGCTTGGAATTGTTGATTTTATCGGTCAGATCGCCCGTTCCGACAAGAAAGTTCCCTCAATTCCTCGGCTTTCCGAAAAAGCGGAGATGCAGCAAAATTTTTGAATGAGATTCTCGCCAGAGAGGATTTTGGCAGGAATTCGCCCGGGCAGAACCGAATCAAATCGAAAGTACGAGATGCCGTGAGGGTGAGGAAATCACCCGCAGACGCACTTTTCTTTTGCCGAAAAGGACACTAGACTCTTTCCTCCTGCAAAATCGCAGTCATCCGGGACCGATGTATCCGGAATTCATAAATCACAAAAAGCGGACACAGTCCAGAGGTTGACATGGCCAAGACACAGCGAAAGCTCAAGAAAGCGAATCACGGTGCCCGTCCCGCCAGCTCCAAGGCGCGACGCCAGAAGCGAGCTGGAATCAAGACATGATTTCCGGCCGGTCGGCCGGCAATTGCACAGCCTTGAAACAAAAAAAGGACGCCAATATGGCGTCCTTTTTTATTGACCCTGTCCTGATCTCCAGCTGGCTCGTCCATCAGCTTCTCTTCAGAACGCCAGCAAGCGAGCCGCTGCCCGCTGGCGAACCTGAGACGGGATATCGCCAGCGGGGACGTTGACGCGTCTTTACTCTCCCGGTTTGACCGGGATCACATTCTGCTGAGCCTTGTAGAGCTTTTCTTTCGTCGCCCAGAGGCCAGCCGACGGAGTCGGGATGAAGAAGAACTCTTCCCCGTCATCCGTCCTGTTCCAGCCCTGCTGGCGCTGATCGGGAGTATACCGTTTCCACATCTCATCCAGATCGGCATATTCAAAATTGACCTGCTCGATCTCTTCTTTCGTCAGGTGCCCCGGAGCATACCGAATGGTGAATCGCCCTTCTGAGGAACCATGAATGAGATGCGCTGTTGCGTGGGCAAGATCTTTCATGTCCTCCTGAACAGCATACTGCTCCAGAACCTTGGGAGTTCCACAGTAGCCGTACTTGCGAATCAGCCGGTCCACATCTTCCTGCTCGCCGAATCGCTTCAGTCCGGGAGCCAGAATGAGAAGCTCTCCCCCGTCTGCCATCGCCATACGGGTCCGGTAAACCGCCTTGTTCGCCACCCAGGTGCTGTAGAACTCATCCCCCTGCATGACGCAAACCACTTTCTTGAGTGGCTCATCAAACGTGGTGATGTTCTGTTCCCGAGACAACTTGGCCGCCTCGAGGTAGGTGTCGAGGTCGTCTCCAACAAAGATGCCAGTATGAACCAGATCCTGCTTCTCATTGCGGGCCATCACCACCTGCACATAGGTATCCGGCAGGTGTTTCAGGTACTCATCCTCAGCCCAGTTAAAGAGAGACCGCAGCGGGGTAATCAAATTCCCGAGGTTGTTTTCGATCCCACAGGAGGCCGCCATCATGTGGGAAGCGCAGATCATGTCTTTGCCCCCCAGTCCGATGAAGTAGTTCTTGTTGTGATTGGCAAACCCAAGAACTTCATGAGGGACCACATGCCCGATGTTGATGATCCAGTCCCACGACTCTTCCATCAACATCCGATTAAGTACAACCGGGATCTCCCAGTTGGCGACTCCCCCGCTCGCCTGAGCCACCAGATCGGCAGGGATCGTCCCAATTCGGACGGACCCATCGCGCCAATCGTGGGGATGAATGCGCTCGTGTGGTATCGAGCCAAACATCCAGGCATTTTGCTCTCGTGTGTGAGGCACGTGCTGGCCGAGAGTCGGAATCACATGGACATCCGCTTCATCCTTGAGGATGTTATAGAGAGTCTCTGTCAGATTCCCGACGTAAGCATGAGCGCGGGTAATATCCGGGGGAAGCAACAGGACCCGCTTGGGATTCGGGCAGAGCCGTTTTCGGCACTCAGCAACCGTCTGGTGCATGAACTCATGGAGCCGATCGTGAGAAATCTCCGCCGAAACTTCAGAAAACCACGGCACGTGATGACCTTTTCTTTATGAGAACCAGAAAAACTGCCTGTGGATGCACAGGGCGCAGAATCCTCCCATCCAATGACCGCATCGAACAGCTGCATCAGGGAATGATTCCGGCGCAAATTCTGACGAGCCTGAGCTCGAAACGCAAACCCTGCTCTCCGGAAACGAGAGAAGGAGATCCTCTCCGGGAGACAGGGAGCAGCCTGCCAGCTCTCGTGCGTGTTCAGCCAGTCTCGTGACCCGAATTTTGTATCCAGTCGCAACAGGCGGCCGAAAATTGCCGACGAGTTCCGTTTTTACTTGCATCCACCTCGACAGTTGTATTGATTTGGTGCATCATCCTTTTCGCTGGGCCTCCTCGGAACATGACCAATGGCACTTAAGACTGTCAACTCGTGGGAATCGCTGGCAACTTGCGCTCCGAACCTGTTGCCCTGGAGATTTCTGCGCGCGACAGAACGGGTCGTTGCACGAATTCCAAAACATTCTCAACACATGCCTCAAACAGGAGAGCTTTAGACGATATGGCGAGCCTGGAACCTCGGCGGATAGGAGACCTTGACTGTCACGTGATCACCTGTGAATCACACGAACAGTCCCTCGAACTGACAGCGATTTTCTGCCACGGATATGGTGCCCCGGGAGATGACCTTGTTCCGGTCGGCGCCCAGTTGCTCCAGCAATTTCCGGATCTCCTCGATCATCTCCAGATGATCTTTCCTGCCGCTCCAATCGATTTATCGAATCAGGGGCTTCCGGGAGGACGTGCATGGTGGCCGCTTGAGATCGACCAGCTCACCCGTGCTGTTCAGCAGCGAAACTTTGATGAGCTGCGAAAGTCATGTCCCCCGTTACTCCCCGCCGCCCGAGAAAAATTGATGCGGTTGATCAAGGAGATCGGACAGCCCCCCCATAAAATCGTTCTGGGGGGGTTCTCCCAAGGGGCCATGCTCGCTACTGATGTTGCACTGCATCTCCCGGAACCTCCAGCGTGTCTGGTCATCTGGTCAGGAACTCTTCTGAACGAAGAGGAATGGCGTTCAAGAGCGCCGTGCCTTAAGGATGTCCCGATCATCCAAAGCCATGGACGGGACGATCCGATTCTTCCCTATGAAGCAGCAATCTGGCTGAAAGATTTGTTCGTGGCTGCGGAATGCAAAGTGAATTTCATCGGGTTCCGGGGACCGCACACCATCTCGAAAGATGCGATCAATGCTGTCGGTGAACTCATTGAACGCTCACTCGGATTCCTTGAATAGTGCCCGCAGCAGGAACGGAATTCACTTTCCACAAAGGAACGCTTTGAGCTGTTGACGAAATCGCATTGCGAACGCGTGCGAGGAGAATCTGATTCTTGCTGTTTCGCAGGCGGCAGCGGACATTCTCCGGCGCACAGATGGATCAGATGCAAGCGCGAGCGCCTCTGCAAACTCTTTCAGTGATCGGCACGTCCAACCGTCATTCCCACAGGTCACCTGTTCGAGGAATCCTCCCCGGTGATCCACAATAGGAAGGCAGCCAGCAAGCATCGATTCGGCAACGGTTCTTCCGAACGATTCCGTCAGATCGGGATGGTGGTAGAGAAGCACATCCCAGCGAAACAGATGACTTCTGGCCATCCAGCTCGCAGGCCAGAATCGGGCTCGACCTCGACAGGCCTCCAGTATCGGTCGCCGCATGTGCTCGGGACATCCAACAAATTCCCACTCGACATTGGGAAATCTTCTGGCGAGCCATTCATAATCCCCGCAACAGCTATCAGGCCATTTCCGTGGCTGTGGGGTGCAGATTCGGCCAACGATCAGACGGTCATCCCAAACACGGCGCGCATGATTTTTTGCCTTCGGAGGAATCGGAACAGGCTGGTACAAGACGGGAACCGATCTTGAAAGACGACGAGTCAGCCATTCCGAGCAGGCGACTGTGAAATCAGCCGCTGCATGAGATGTCTGGGAATGCTGATATTGAAGCGTCGCCACCTCGCGGATCAGACCGACGTTTCTCTGCGCGGTATTGTGCAGGATCACAAGATCCGGACGAAGTGGTCGGAACACCGCATCATCAAGACGTGAGACCGGGCCGATTTCCACGGGCGCAAAGGCACGAACCGTCTCCTCTGTCGGTCGTGACAGGCAGAGCACCAGATGATGACATTCCGGGAGGGCACGGGTGATCGACCATGCACAGGCTGCTGTCCCTCCACAGATCTGGCCCACATTGCAGACTTGCACAATCCGCATCAGTTTTACTCCCCTCTCCTCCACTTGCGGCGAAACAACAAGCGATCCCGCCGCCACTCACTCTTTCGAGTAACCAGCCCTGCCGTGGAGGCATGTCCCAGGTGACGCAGCGAGAGCCCGTCGACGGCCATCAACCCGTTCGGGTGATCCAGTCGGATCCGGACCTGTAGATCGGTGTCTGAGAAGTACATCCGGAACCGCTCATCAAATCCCCCGAACCCAAGAAAGTCGCTTCGCTTGATGGCAAGACACCAGCCGGGGAGAAACCGACCCGCCCCCGCGGACCATTCCCGTTCAGTACGCCAGCCACACCCGGTCATCAGGCAACCGGCATACTCGAGAGGACCGCATAATCTCCCGATCCACTCGCCGAGAGAAACGGTATCGTTATTCAGGAAGATCAGAATCGCTCCGGTGGCGACTTTCGCCCCCAGGTTCCAGGCCGCCGTCACCCCCTGTCGGCGGTTTGACTGAATCAGGGTCACGTTTCCTGAAAGCGTACGAAGTCGGCCGAATGTTCCGCGTTCAGAGCTTCCATCATCAACAATCACGACTTCCACACCCGCCGGGTGCCAGCGGAGAAGCGAAGAGACAGCCCGTTCCGTCAATTCGAGTCGATTGTGCTGGGGGATCACGACCGAAACAGTTCGCCTCACCGGGACGGATGAGGAGGAATCACGAGAAGCAACTGAGAAGGGGACCATCGAAAAATGGCCGGAGCGTTGCGCAGCCCCAGCTCCCGAAGGTTCTTTGCAACCCTATTCGAAACACTTCAAAGTCAGCAGGGGGACTTTATGGAATGCCTAACAGGCTGTTCAGCTGGACCGAGCTGCTGCCGTAACTTCCGAACTTCGGTTCTAGAGAAATCGCCGCACCGATGTTGTCGCGGCTGCGGTCGTAGCCAATTCCGAGATGCAGAAGGAAATTCTCCCCGATTCGGGTGATGGTCAGAGATTCTCCACGGTCAATTCCCTCTGCCACATCGTATTGAGCGGCTGCGGTCATGACGTAGAGATTGGGGCTCATCACATACGAAAGGCTTCCGGTGATCAGCTCACTCCTGATCGGCCCCACCTCGATGTTGCGGAATCCGACATACGCACTTCCACGGGCACTTCGCTGGTGAAGAACTCCCACATTCCAGATGTTCTGCCCACCAGAGAAGACATCCCAGATCCCGTTCGCAAGGAAGGAGGTTCGAGGGCTGACATGCCAGGCGTATCGGGTATTGATCAATCCGACCGTCTCACCAAAGTTATCGCGATTCGCATTCGGGAAGAGTGCTGCCCCCAGATCCCATTCCATCCAGTCCACAATCCGGGGAGCTTCCGGAGGCCCCACTTTCGTCTGCCAGCGGTGCCGCATCGCCAGCTTCAGAACATGCATTTGTCCGACCAGTTCATGATAAGGAGCAGTCACTGAACTCCCTGCCCCGGTCCGAATCGCATAGAAGCGTGGATCAAATTGGGCCGGAAGAGCAGGCAATCCGAATTCCACAGGAAGCAGACGCTCGCGGAATCGCTCCTGGGCGTTTTCATCAAATGCGTTGTACTGGGCAATGTTGCTCAGATCTTCCGTCGCATCGGAGTAGAAGTAATCGAGGTCATAGACCACTTTGTGTGCGAGGCCGTTCAAGCCAAGAATGGAATTGCGGATGTGCGGCATGTACTTGGCAAATTCGATACTCGCCTGCACCCCTGCTTTTCCGTAAGCGCGATCCACACTTCGGCCATTCAACCCCTGTTCCCAGTAGGCCAGCTCCCCCAGCACGTAGGGATTGATATGAACCGGCCCCAGATCGAACGGAAGATTCAGTTGGTGGCGTGTCATCGTCACGACCCCTTCCACATCCGCGAAGTACGGAAGCGGCGTAAAGGGGTCGTTGGGGTCTGGAGGAGCCTCCGCCCGATTCAGAATTCCATAACCCACCGATGAATGCTGACTCCAGATCAGCGGGGTATTGAACACCGGCTGTCCGAGAATGGTCAGATCCGCCTTGGGAAGCCAGCTTGTCTGGTCGTTGAATTCGTTGGATGTAATCGTTCCCTGCAGGCTGGCAGTGAAGTTGTCCACCTGATGATTCAGGAACAGGGTATTTTCGAGGTCCTTCTGGGTGTCCCATTCGTGCTCGAAGTACTGCTCCATGAAGTTTCGGTCGTCGTTAAAGACGTGCCCGATTTCAAATTGCAGCCAGGTGAACTCGCTGAATTCGGTTCGCTCCCGGAACACCACCCGGCCCCGGTTGTCATTGGGAAATGCAAGATCCCGACGCCCGAGTCCCAGATTGTCCTTCCCGTGGTCATTGATGTAGTAGGCTTGTCCCCAACCCTCCTTATGAACAGGAATTCCAAACACAGTGGTGTCGAAGTCGAACAACCCGCGGGTTCCAATCGCAGGCCCGCGGTGAGAGAAGAAATCCGCCTGAAGCTGCCAGTCCACGCTTGAAGGAAGATTCAGGCCGAACAGCGATTCCATGTCCCAGACCGTTTCCAGCGTAAAGCCGAACATGCCGGAGTATCCGGCATTCAGTCTGCGAATCGGAATGTGGGGATCCTCTGCAGGACCGCTGAGATAGGGGGTCGAAAAAATCGGAACATCGCCGATGAAAATCGTGTTGTTCAGACTGGTCGCCCAGAGCGTCCCCCCTTCTGGAGCTCCTGTCACGGGATTGACCTGATTGGGACGCCCATCAAAACGCTGCTCCAGAAAGACATCACTCGCCTGTGCCCGATATTTCGGTTTTCCAAACTCGCTGGTCGTGATGAATGCGTCTTTGGCATGGAAACTGGTGTCGGAATTCTGCCGGACCTCCGCCGCTCTCAAACGAAGACTCCCCTGGAGATCAGGCAGAAGCGTCCGAATCTCCGCGTTCATCGTCAGACCGCGACGCTGGTTAATGTCGTAATATGCGTGCGTCGCCCGAATGTCATTCGTCCCCTGACGGACAACGATATTTCCTTCCAGATACACCTGAAACGGCGTATTGCTGTCGATGTCGAACGCATTTCCATTGCCAAAGCGGTTCGCGTCCGTCCAGATCACCGCGCGATCTGCCGTCAGGTCAATTCGGGAAAGAACGACCTGTCCATTACCGAGATCAATTGGCACATTGTCGACGACGATATTCACGCCGCCAGTAAGCGTCATCACATATTCTGGAGGGATTGACCCTTCATAAAGTTCCCCCTTCATCTCGAGACGCCCCCCGAGAAACTTGGGGTTAATCGTCACGTGCTGACGGATGCGCTGCTCGGGGGCAGGCAGAAAGTTCATGGACTGCCCCGGAGTCTCCAGCGTGTATTGCGTCTGCTGAACGAGCGTCCGGGACTCACGTCGTCGCTGAACAGCCCGCTGGAAGAGCGGGTCGTCCCTGCCATTCTGAAGTTCGTGCGGAGGACGTCCGTCGTAAATCACCAGACCTTCGGTCTCCAGGTCAACCAGCAGGTAGGGACGCTGATCGCGCGACCCATTTTGCAGGGCGGTTGCAGGGAATTCGGAGGTGGATTCGAGATAGGCGAGAATCTGCTTTCGGGAGGCTCCGGGGCGTGAAATTTCCCAGAGAACCATCAGCGGAGCGGTCCATCGGTCCTGCTCCTGTTCAATCCGGCAATTGCCTCGCAACACCAGAACTGATTCCTGCCCATCCTGAAACCGCACGCAATAATCGGCGTACAGATGAATCGGCGAAACCTTGGGACCGCTGATGGGATTCAGGGCTGCTTGAGCAATGCCCGACTCCATCCGTCCGGAGCTGTTGATGCTGTGTCCCGTCCCCGGGGGTGACTGCGCACGCGCAGCGGTCGCCGTGCTGAGGATCAAACTCAGCACAACAATCACGCATCCTGCGCAATGCGGTCGAGGCAACGACACGCGGGAATCCGTTCGGGAAGGGGAAATAAGTGGGATTACCAACCCGATTACCGCCCCGGTCATTACTGGGGGATGGCAGAAAACCTCTTGTTGTTCTGCCAACAGAAACTGGAGGGACGGAATATTCGGGACGGAGGTTCCGTCAGGAACCGGAGGCCATTCGAAGTGGTGCGGGAGTATAGGCCGGACCTGAAAAATGGGTCAATAAGTGAAATGCCCCATCCTGCGGCTGTCCAGAAAGCCAATAGGAGTGTCCAGGATCAAAAAAATCCGGGCTGGCTCTTTTCTGGCGCGGACGATATTGTAATACAAAGGGCTTGTGGGTCAGGCTCAAGTGTCGTCGACGATCAGACATATGGCCGGAAGACACCGGACGAACCGTGTCCACCTGCCAGTAGGTCTTTCCATCTGCGTGGCCAGAAGGGGCCTCCCATTAAATCAGGATGATCGTGCGACTAACCCGATCCGATCGTTCGCCAACAAGGAGTAATTGGCGTGGCGACTATTGCAGAATGCAACATTGCAAATTCGACTGACCCCAGGACCGAACGCACTTTGTTTACCAGACGTACCAGTTCGTTACTTGGCGTACAAATCGCTGGGATCGGCTCATATGTCCCCAGCCAGATCGTCACAAACGCCATGCTGAACGAGAGATACGGTTGTGACGCTGAATGGATTGTTCAGCGAACCGGAATTCTCGAACGACGGCATGCTCCCCCCGACATGGCGACCAGCGACATGTGCGTTGAGGCCGCCCTTCGAGCCATTCGCTCGGCAGAAATTGACCCTCAACAGATCGATCTCCTTGTTGTTGGGACATTTACGCCGGATTATCACTGCCCTTCGACCGCCTGTCTGGTTCAGGACCGGCTGGGCCTCGATTGTCCCGCATTTGACACAGCTGCGGCGTGCGCCGGATTCATGTACGCCCTCACCACGGCAGCACAATATGTCGCCACCGGGAACGCGAAGTATGCATTGGCCATCGGTGCTGATCTGAACAGCCGGATTGTCAATCCCGCCGACCAGAGGACTTATCCCCTGTTCGGTGATGGGGCGGGGGCTGTCCTCGTGACGCGTGGTTCGCCGCATCAGGGGCTGATCTGCTATCAGCTGGGTTCCGACGGAAGTGGCGGTCCCCTTCTGGATCGGCCGGCCGGAGGAACAAGAACTCCCCTCTCTCCCGACATGGTCGCTGCGGGAACCCATTTCCTGCGGATGGATGGCCGAAGCGTCTTCAAATGGGCCGTCCGCATGCTGACCGACACCATCGAGCTAGTCCTCGAAAAGAGCGGCATGACAGTCCATGACGTTTCACTGTTTTTGCTCCATCAGGCCAATATTCGCATTATCAATGCGGCGGCAGAACAACTGGGAATCCCCGAAGAAAAACTCTTCAACAACCTCCACAAATACGGCAACACCTCCGGAGCGAGTATTCCGCTGGTTCTTGACGAAGCGGCACAGGAAGGCCGAATTCAGCGGGGAGACACTCTCCTGATGTGCGGTTTCGGTGCAGGTCTGACCTGGGGAACCGGGTTGTTTCGCTGGTAGTCCCCGATTGACCAGCAGCGGAGTTCCAATGACGGAATCTCATTGCTGAAGATTCCCTGCGACGTCGTCCGGGATCGTCCTCAGAGTTTTCCTTTCGACCGACGCAAGTCTTTCGCTCTTCGACGAATCGCCTCTTCAAATTGAAGCGATCCGCCCGCGCATCGCCCCAGACAGGGGAACCCCTCACCGTCAACAAACGAGACGGAAAGATCGACAGGATGAGGGAACAACCGAGAGTCTCAGAACTCGCGACAAGCTCTCTACTCCCCGACTCTCGGTTCACTCTACCGTAAGGTCAGGAACCAGAAGATTCCCGCCCGAGTCCTCGCTTCAGCTTCAGCTCGTTGCGACGATTTCGTGACGAAGAGCCTCGACGGGAAGTCCCATCCTCTTCACCGGAGAGACCAAGTTCCATCATGGCGGCATCCGATTCCGTGTTCTCCTGAGCCTTCAGGTTCGCATAAAGATCTGCCTGAATCGAGATATATCGCTTCTGCTGCTCATGGTCGGCGTATGACAGTACTGGACTTAAATAGGTCAGCTCCAGATCAGCATTCGACACGAGTGCCTTGGGAGCGAGCGGAAGCCTTCCTCGAGTTCCCACGGGGAACTTGATCGATGTCCCATCATCAGCAGAGGCGTGGAATGATTCTTCAACCCTCACGTCATCTGTGACGTCAACCAGATAATCAGTTGATTTGAACTCGAAGTTCTGTTTCTCGTTCTTCCCTTTTGCAGGATCGATCACAACAGTCTCTTTGGTCTGTCGGAACTGCTGACCAAAACGAACATCCAACAGTGCATTGA
This sequence comes from uncultured Planctomicrobium sp., assembly GCA_938015865.1. Lineage (GTDB taxonomy): Bacteria > Planctomycetota > Planctomycetia > Planctomycetales > Planctomycetaceae > Planctomicrobium. Next base: position 997 of record CALLWY010000203.1, on the reverse strand, counting down.
TGACAGTTCCGTACTGCTGTGCCCATTCGAACACATCGAAAAATGCTGTGGGAAGAATCCTGGGAGCCTGCGGTCGCACCTCGGCCAGGAAATACTTCACATCCTTCTCGACTGTGACCGGCTGGGTCACATTGCTCCAGCCGGTGAACCGGGTTTCTCCTTCGACCACTTCGGTGGCTCCACCGGCCTCGGCAATTCGTTTCCCGTAGTTCGGATTTCGAAGTTCGAACCGAACGCGGTACTGGTAGGTCTTCCCGGGTTCCACTGCGAAGTCGAGATACCGGAACAGAAGCAATTCCCCTTCGGCCGAAACAAGCGATGAAATCCACTTCTTGATGCGGGCTTCTTCTTCGGCCTTGTTAGTCGACCCTTTAAGCATGTCCGCAATCAACTTCTGCATGGGATCAACCTGCTGGGCATTCGCTCCACGAGTGCGCCCGCTTCCTCCCTGAAATCCTCCTCCAATCGCAGGAGAAAAGCCTCCTCCCATCCCCATTCCACCTTCCGACATGTCGTACATGTTCATTCCAAGGACGTCCTGTCGGAGCTGGTTTGGATCGAGAGTCAGTTGAGCGAATCCGCGGCGGCGCACCACCATGGAATCCATGACCTTCTGCTGATTCACTGCTTCCTGAAGCAGCTTGCGCTGCATCTCTGCCTCCAGCGCAATCTCTTCATCGCTTAACGTGAACTTCTCAATTCGCGGATGTGTCGCCTGACGATCCCAGCGTCCGGAAATTCGCTGGGGCAATGGCATGGTGATCACTGCGTTGGTGATCATTGGATTGACCACTTCCGCATCAAAGTCAGCAGCCTTGTTCAAAATATCCTCGGCCATCTTCATGTCGACCGGCTCCCATGGACCGGCCCATGGGTCGTCTCCCGGAATGGCTGTTTTTCGCTCCAGCTGGAAGTCGATGATGTCGAATGAGCTGGCAGCCACATGAAATGGCTTGTTGATCGCTTCAGCGTAAAGCGAAATCTGTTCGCGAAGCGG
>CALLWY010000202.1 GCA_938015865.1 uncultured Planctomicrobium sp. | reverse complement strand
AATACTGGAACGAAGTCAATCGCCAGACATTCGATGCCTATGCCGCCTGGCTGGACGGAGAGAGTTATGCCTATGCCACGGAATACTTGGAACTGAACACGCTCAAACAGGTCCAGAAATACCTCATCGAATACGACTATCTTCCCGCCAATGTGGCGTTTAAGTACCCGATGAAGAAGGCCGACGGAACGGACACGTATTGCTGGCGGAAGGAAGAGGTGCAGGCTATCATTGAACACTGCAATACGGAGGAACTCCACTGGCTCCAAAATGTCGTCATCGGACTGGCCGGAACCGGCCTGCGGATTTCTGAGTTGGCCTCCCTCCGCTGGTCCGATGTGGATCTGGGAAAAGGGATGATCACCCTGACCGACGAAACCGCGCATAAGGCTCGCAGCACACGCGAAAAGCGGACGACCAAGTCGGGCTATAGTCGCTCGTTCCCCATCCAGGACGAACTGCGGATCGTGCTGGAACAGCTCACACATCATCCGGATGGCAAGGTCTTCCACGGACCACTGGGAGGAAAGATCAAAGCTGATACCGTCCGGAGGATCCTGATCCGCGACGTGCTGACACCGCTGTCCTCCCGGTTCCCCGTACAGGGCGACCAACCCGGGTTCATTGATGGACGCCTGCACTCATTCCGACATTACTTCTGCTCGAACTGTGCGAATCGAGGTGTGAAGGAACGTGTGCTGATGAGCTGGCTCGGGCATCGCAACAGCAAGATGGTCCACCGCTACTACCATCTGCACGACGACGAATCCCGTCGTCAGATGGAACAGGTGAAGTTATACTGAAAGCAGCATCATCCGGAGCCAGCGTGGCGCCGGAAATTTTTCTGAAGAGGTTTTGATAAAGAGGGAGACAACCCGCCCAACCTCCAATGAGAACCAAGACAACCCACTAAGGACTGTTCCCTTGAACCTCTCTCATCCTGATTGGCACAGTTTCGGCACAGTCCACTGTGTCAATCAGAACTCCCCACTGCAAGTCCTTGTTTTCAAGGAACTTGCAGTGGGGAGCTTGAAGGAAGCGGAGAGGGGGGGATTCGAACCCCCGGTACCGTTGCCGGTACTCCGGTTTTCGAAGCCGGTGGGAGATTGACCTAACAAACAAAAGTGTAAAAAGTTCGGCAAGAACAATTAAGGCGAGGTGCCAACTGTGGTGCCAAGGCCCTTCGAGATTCGTTTTTAGCCGCATTCACTCTCTGAATTTACAATTTGCGATTGATGCTTTTCGTACTCCAATCCCTATGCCAATGAGATAGAAATTCAGGCAATGGAAGAAAGTTAATCATAGGTCCTTGTCTGCTTTAAACACTGACCTATTCGCGGCGACTCAATCCATCGATTGGTTGACTTGAGCACCTCGCCAACGGGCATCGATATTGTGTCGTGTCCAAGCCATTTAGAGACTTTCGAAAGTTGCGTCATTGGCGTCATGAGCGTCATTCTCCCGTCAAAAGCGTCATTCTTTGTGTCACTGCAATGGGGAATTGCGTCATCCCATCCAATTTACGTCATCGCTTAACACGCTGGCTCTACGTGACTCAACGTTGCTATACGCAGTGGGAGTGCCCTGACCTCCACGAAATTCCGGCCGATAAAGGTGATGGAATGACTTTCGCAACTCAAGAGTTAAGCGTGACACCGATGCAGATTGAACAATGGCCTCTGTCTCAGATTCTCCCTCACGACAAGAACCCGCGGAAGAATGACGGCGCCGTCGATGCCGTCGCCCAGTCGATTGAGGAGTTTGGGTTCCGACAGCCGATTGTCGTGGATGATCAGAATGTGATCATTGTGGGTCACACCCGTTACAAGGCAGCTCAGAAGCTGGGCCTCGAAGAAGTCCCGGTGCATGTGGCGACCGGTCTCACGGAAGCGCAAATTAAAGCCTACCGGATCGCCGACAACCAAACCGCCTCAATTGCCGAATGGGACCTCGACCTGCTGCCGTTTGAGCTCTCTGAACTCTCCGATCTGGACTTCAATCTCGATCTGCTGGGGTTTGGTGCCGATCAGCTGGCAAAGATAGTCCATTCGGACCCCAGGGAAGGAGAGTGCGATCCGGACGATGTTCCGGCTCCCCTGGATGATCCGGTCACCCAACCCGGAGACCTGTGGATCCTGGGGAATCACCGGCTGCTGTGTGGGGACAGTTCTTCAGTGAGTGGTCTGGACCGATTGCTGGAAGGATCGCCGATTCATCTGTGCAACACCGATCCCCCGTACAACGTCAAAGTGGAGCCCCGCTCGAACAATGCCATCGCCGCTAGATTGTCCTCATTTCAAGGGACGACCCACCACCAGAAGCTCGATGTGGAACGTCATCCGGAGAAGGCCAAACCGACGGGGAAGAAGTTGCGGGCCAAGGACCGTCCGCTGGCGAATGACTTCGTGACCGACTAGGAATTCGACCGGTTGCTGGATGCCTGGTTCGGGAACATCTCACGGGTGCTGGCTCCGGGACGGGGATTCTATATCTGGGGTGGCTATGCCAACTGCGCGAACTATCCCCCGTTCCTGAAGAAGCATCAGCTCTACTTCTCCCAGGCCATCATCTGGATCAAGGAGCATCCCGTATTGACCCGGAAAGACTTTATGGGGAATCACGAATGGTGCTTCTACGGCCGGAAGGAGCCGCCCATGTGTATCTTGGTCCCAATAATGCCACCGATGTCTGGTCGGTGAAGAAGGTCAATCCACAATCGATGGTCCATCTCACCGAGAAGCCGGTGGAGCTGGCAGTCCGGGCGATGCAGTACTCCTCGCGGCTCGGGGAGAACGTCCTCAACCTGTTCGGAGGAAGTGGATCGACGCTGATCGCGGCGGAGCAGACAGGACGAAAGGCGTTCCTGATGGAACTCGACCCGCTGTACTGCGATGTGATCGTCCAGCGGTACGAAAAGTTCACGGGGCAGAAGGCAGAGCGGGTTTCGGCACAGGAGGCGGCGTAGTTTGATGGCCAAGGAGGAACCGGAGGTTTAGCTGATCCAGCATTCCTGAGATTTCAAAACGGCGATCCGATCTCCATCGAATTGCACCAACCATCGACCACCATCTCCGGCCATCGGAGCGACCTGGCATCCAAACGAAATGTCGAAATCAGTTTCAGAATGTTTCTTCACCTCCAGTGAGAATCCGAACTCATCGCCCGTAACAAAGATGCTGTCGAGATCCTCTCCTCCATCGAGATACTCATTAATGAACCGAACGGCGTGTAAATCGCTTTCATTCCGCACCGCTCGTAAGAACGCAACGATTCGTTCGTTCGTGATCAGTTTGCGACTTGCCCGGATCTGCCGTTCACGGAAATTTGCGGACATCACCTTACCTCAGAATCTGAAGTCGAAACGGAGATCTTCATGATCTATCTCGCCAATCCGTATTCTCATCCCAAAGTCATGATCCGCGAGCAGCGGTTCCGCGCTGCCTGCGTCGCGGCCGCCCAGTTGCTTGCATCTGGGCTGACCGTGTTCTCACCGATCGTACATGGGCATCCGCTTGTTTGCCACGGCCTGCCGACCGAGTGGCCCTTCTGGGAGCGATTCAACCGGGACCATCTGTGGCGGTGCGACGAGGTGGTCGTTCTGACGCTGGACGGTCGGCGGGAATCGGTCGGTGTGACAGCCGAAATCGAGATGGCGGGCGAACTGGGCAAACCGGTCCGGTATCTGGCTCTGGACGGCCCCGCCGTTTCTCCCAAGTTGGCCCACGTCGCGACGGAGGCGGTTCGTTGAAGAAACTTTCGACCCACGAGAAAACGCCCGCACGTTACGAACGTGGCGCGACGATGCAAACGCAGCCGGGATCAAGTCTCCTGCCGCCGGGACCGCCATTCCGCCTCGGGGGCAACCTGTTCCTCGTGTCAGCGAGTCAATTCGCTCTCCTCCGGTGTGGCTGGTCGAATCGTCCGGATCTCGATCGGCACCTCCCGCCCGAGATGATCGCGGAGATTCGAACGGAGTTCGTGGAGTGTAGCCTTCCCCTGGGTGCGGGCTGCCGACCCACTGCGCGCCAACGCCGTCCGCGCCTTCCCGC
>CALLWY010000201.1 GCA_938015865.1 uncultured Planctomicrobium sp. | reverse complement strand
TGGGCGGGTCGGTTCAAACAGCTCTTTCTGGGCAAAGACCTGAACGGCCTGCGGGACCCAGCGTAGGAGAGTTTCCTGAATCGCTCCCAGTTTGAGAATGTTTGTTCCGACGAACTGAACGTCCTGTCTCCAGTCCATACTCTTGCTGTAGTCCCAATACTGGTCGTTCGCGCAAAGGACGACTACTTCGCGAAGGTCCCCGAGAAAATGGGCTTTGACAAGGTGTTCGACCGCTTTCCCGCAGGAAATTCCGAATGGGCTGGGAACGACCATTGCTGTCAGTTCAGGACGTTCTCTGGCGACCGCCCTCATCTCGCGGGCTTCTTCGAGATTACGAGCCATCCCGCTCCCGCAGAGGACATGCTTTCCGGACCGCAAGGCGGTACAGGCGACCTCTTTGAATACGTCAGGGCGCGTCCCAATGACAACGGCGTCAACCTCTGGATCGGAACAAAGAGCCTGCCAGGTCTCGTGAGTTTTGGGAATCGAAAACTCTTGTGCCAACGCATCCGGTGAGTCTGGAGTGGGAGCTGCGACAGCGACGATTTCGACATCGTCGATTGCCCGGAGCCCCGGGATGAGTTGCAGCTTGGTGGTTTCATCCGCTCCGATCAGGCCGACACGTACCTTTTTTGACATAATTCATTACCTTTTCTGCAGTTCAGGATTCAGTTGGATCGAACTGCAGCAGACATTCTGGACATTCTCTGGATCGTCTCCAGCCCGGAGGATACCGAAGTCCGGGCACAACCGTTAGTGATCGAAATGGTGGGAAGAAGCGTTCTGGTGAATCCTGGCTGAAAATGGCGGAGATGATCCGCAAAACCGATTGATTTTCGTGCGTGTCGATTGGGACAACCTGATCGGGACACCTGATTCATTAGGTGAGGAGACCGGAGGAGATGATTCCGAGTCAATTGCTCGATCTTCATGCGGATTTGATCGATTCGCATGCTTCGTTTTTTTCGTCCGGTTTCGCAACCGTTTGGGGCACCCAAATGGTAGTGTTTTACAGATGGCATCCCTATAATCCACGCCCAAGCAGCATTGGCAACGGGCGTGTATCTGTTCTGCGCGTCGCCAGTCATGAGTTGTTGCAAAAGCTCCGGATGAGGGGCAATCTGGCACTAAGCTAAACGGAATTAAAGGGTTGGGAATGTCGCGTTCTTTCATCTTCACGAGTGAATCTGTCAGCATGGGACACCCCGATAAGGTGTCCGATCAGGTCTCTGACGCCGTTCTGGATGCCATGCTGGCACAAGATCCGACTTCCCGATGTGCTTGCGAAACCATTTGTACGACGGACTTCCTTGCGACGGCGGGGGAAATTCGTACCGATGCGAAGCTGGATATGGAGGCGATCGTCCGGCAAACCGTTCGTGAGATCGGCTACACAAGCGATGATATTGGCTTCAACGCCGATACGTTCGAGTACGTTAACCGCCTCCACCAGCAGAGTGCGGATATTGCAATGGGGGTGGATGCCGATGGAGCAGGGGATCAGGGCCTGATGTTCGGGTTTGCCTGCAATCAGACTCCGGAACTGATGCCGCTGCCAATTGCATTGTCGCACCGGATTCTGAATCGGTTGACGAAGTTGCGTCAGGAAAAGGATGTCGACTGGTTGCGGCCAGACAGCAAGAGTCAGGTCTCCATTCGATATGTGGATGGGAAACCGACTGAAATTACCGCTATTGTTCTTTCGACCCAGCATTCCCGGGATGTCAATCAGAAACAGATCGAGGAATACGTTCGCTCGAATGTGATTCCGCAGACCGTTCCGGCCGAATTGCTAAACAAGGACACCAAGTACCATGTTAACCCGACGGGGCAATTCATTATCGGGGGGCCGCATGGGGACTGTGGTCTGACCGGCCGCAAGATCATCGTTGATACCTACGGTGGGTGGGGACGCCACGGCGGTGGGGCCTTCAGCGGAAAAGATGCAACCAAAGTCGACCGATCGGCGGCTTACATGGCTCGTTATGTCGCCAAGAATGTCGTTGCCTCTGGCGTTGCTGACATCTGCGAAGTCCAGCTGGCCTATGCAATTGGAGTTGCCGATCCGGTCAGCATCAACGTCGATACTCAGGGAACTGCCAAGGTTCCGGAAGTGAAAATTGAAGAGGCCATCCGCGAACTGTTTTCTCTGACCCCACAGGGGATCATCAAGCACCTGCAGCTGCGTCGGCCGATCTTCCGCAAGACTGCCAGCGGCGGACACTTTGGTCGGGATGATGCCGATTTCACTTGGGAACACACGGACAAGGCTGACGATCTGAAGAAGATGCTGTTGAGCTAGTTCATCATTATTCGATCCAGACCGGTGGGAGTCGCATTCAGCGCCCCACCGGTTTTTTTGTTTCAAGAGGCGACAAATCCCGTCAGTCAGAGCTGATTGAATCAGAGTAATTCAGCGTGATTCGGGCGTGCCGCGACGAGAATCCCTCGCAGGGCGATTTCGCTCAGCGAGGGGGCTGGAATTGAAGGTTTTCGTCGTCGTAGATCTGGAGGCGACCCTCATAGACTTCGTAGTCGCGGGCGGGGAGACCAAAGTCATGCAGTACTTCAGCTGTCCAGTTTGGACATGCTGACCAGTACGAACGGCGGGAACTCAGGGGATTGACGGGCACCCACGCCAGTGTCATCAGAGCGGCCAACAGCCATGTTGTCGCCCCCTCCCAGCGGCTCCGCAACCGTGATAAATCTGGTTGTTGTGCGCGTTCTGTTAACCGGCGAACGCGATGCGTAAAAGCGGTGACCTCCTTCGGAAAGAAAAATCCCATCCCCAAGCCCGTCTTCGGTGGGAGGTGAGCCAATTCTGCCACTTTCAACAGGACGCGGAGGTATTGGCTGATTTGCTCGCGCGACTGGGCAGCGATGGAATCGCAGAACATTTCTCTTGTCACATCCGCCTGACGGCCAGCCCAATACACTGCAGGGTGATACCAGAAAAACGCCTGAACAATCCGCTGCATAAAGACGTGCAGCGGGTGATTGTAGGCAAGATGAGCCAACTCATGCTGGAGGATCAGTTCCAGTTCTTCGGAACGGAGTTTCAGAAACGACTGCGGGAGCACGAGTACCGGAGTCTGAAACTGCCAGCAAAAGGGTGAGACGATGGAATCTCCCGTATAAATGTGGACTCGGGAGAGCGACTGCCCGTGGCGTTTCTTCACGGACTCGGGAAGATCGTCCAATCGAATGGGAGTCAACGACCGAAGAATCCCGAGTGTCCGGATACCATCTCGAAGAAGGATAAGGAGCGCAATCGTGATTCCTGTTCCCCAGATCATGGCTACGGGGAGAGCGATTTTCTGTTGAAAAGAGACTGATGCGAGAATCTCTTTGGGTCCAGGGGGATTGCTGCTGTGAAAGAGCCTCACATGGGGCAGGGTCCATCCCAGAATAGTCAAAGCCAGAATCGCGTAACAACAGTGGGTCCAGAGCCGGTTCCGTGACTGCTCGCTGGTCATCCACCGACTCAGACACTCGCACAAGAGCACAAGAAGGAGCGTCTGAAGATTGATCGAGACAAAAATTTCCAGGAACTGTCCTGGGGTCATTCCTCACCTTCCAGCTTCTGCAATGCGGCTTTCAGTTCCTCGATATCCTTTCTGGTGGCACGTCCACCCCCCAGAAGATTCAGCACCAGACTCGTCATCGAGCCGCCAAAAAGGTGAGTCCGTAGATCACTCAACAGCGATTCGGAGACTTCGTCACGAGTGATGATCGGTTCGTAGACGTATGCGCGACCGCATTTTCGGCGAATGAGAGCCTTGCGCTTGGTCTCGAGAATCCGCAGCGTCGTCATGACAGTGGAATAAGCCAGTTCACGTTCCAGGCCGTCGCAGACATCCTGCACGGTGCATGCGCCACGTTGCCAGACGACGTTCATGACTTCCAGTTCACATCTGGTAAGGCGATAGGACATTTGAACTCGATCTGTTCTTCAAGCCTGATCATTTTGTGTGATGAAACAATCATCACGTTCTCGTAAACATGGGACGGGATGTCAACATCAACCGATCGTCAATCGGGATTCCGTCGGGCCATTTGCTGATATGTTTCCGGATCAATTGAATTGGAGATGGAGTCCACATGCCCATCAGCAAACAGAAAATTCGCTGCCCCACGGTGCCGGCTTGTAAATTCACATTGGTCTGCGTATGGGAAATTCGGACCGCGATTGGCGTTTCCCAGGATGCGGCAATGGGCATCTTCTCCGCGTGAATCGATGCCCAGCCACGTCGACGGAATTGAAGATGTTCGTCTCTCACCGACGAGGAACACCTGTGACAAACCGCGTCCAATGTCGTCGAACCGGGTGGAATCAACGCTATGGAAGACCCCTTCCCCCGGTCCTTTCCACCAGTGGTCGTCCGGCTCCTGTACTCCAAAAACTCCGACGTAATTTGCAGATGGCAAAGTGACCAGTGGGATATCTTGAAAGCTTCCGGATGGAGGGGCAGCGGAATAGAGGAGGAACTGCTTCTCCGAAAGATCTGAGGGGCATTGAAAGATTGGGGGGGTGGACTCCCGGGCCCGCAGATTTGCGGGGCTGCTCACGGCAGATTGGAAATCGACAGGAATCGGTGGAAAATCGCTTCCCAGAAACGGCAACAATGGAGGAATCCACCCAAACGCAGTCACCTTCTGATCGTCCCATCTCCAGGCAGGGGGAAGGAACCTTGAAACATAATGATAGGAATGGAGCGCCAGTCCGATTTGTTTCAGGTGATTGTGGCACTCCAGACGGCGAGCAGACTCCCGAGCCACTCCCAGTGCGGGGATCAGGACCACGAGGAGTCCACCGACAACTCCCATCGTGACCAGCAGTTCCACAATTGTGAAGCCGGTTCGAAATGCGAATCGGTTTTGATCGCTGGGCAATGGAGGTTGACGCTTCATGGCCAGAACCTGGCTGACGGTCTCCGAGATGTTGGACACGATTTAGAGGCCGGCTTGCTGCCAATCTCCAACCGTTTCCAACGATGAACCACCTTTGATTGGTGCCACAAGAGAAGGACTTGCTGTGGCGACCATGAAATCATGGCCTTTTCGAACCGCCAGTATGAAGCATTTCTCTTTTGCTTTCTACCTCAGGATTTCTTGCCGGTGTTCTTTGGAATTGACACTTCGAGCGAGGCTCCTCCTTCAGTGATTTCGATCGGCTGAGTGTACTCCGGGAAGAGTGGTTCGACAACGACCTCATCTGTTGCGGAATTTTTGGCGAGTTCCTCACGCGATTGCGCGGAACCGGTGATACGGATGACGTGTTTTCCGGCTTTGGGAGAACGTGACAGGTCGGTTTTGAATTTGCCATCGCTAATGGTTGCGAATCCGGTGGGCGAATCTGTTCCGGTCGAGAGATCG
>CALLWY010000200.1 GCA_938015865.1 uncultured Planctomicrobium sp. | reverse complement strand
AGGAAATCGTCCCCAGCCTGCCAGCAGGCCGATCCGGTCGCCAGCGCGGGGAAGAATGGGGAGAAGACGTTCTCGATAGGGGTTCGACATGTTCAAGTTCAGGGGCTATCCATTCAGGCCGCAGCGCGTTCCTGTTCCGGATTCATCAATTCAGCAATCTGTTTCTGAAGCTGTTCCAGTTGTGCGGTGAGTTGTTGAACCTGCTTCCGCAGCTCGGGAACCTTGCGAATGTTCAAGTGGTTCTTGAGGGCGTCTTTTTCCGGGATGGCGGGGATGTCGTGATAAATCCCCGGTTCGAGGATGTCTCCCATCACGCCAGCTTTCCCGCCCAGCTTGACCTTGGTTCCGATATGACAGTGATCGGCGATTCCGACCTGGCCACCCATCTGGACATAGTCTCCTGTGGTGACGGAGCCAGCCAGACCCACCTGTGATGCAAAGACGTTATGTCGTCCCACCCGGCAGTTGTGGGCAATCATGACCTGATTATCGACTTTCGTTCCCTGTCCGACGACCGTGGCTTCAATCATGCCCCGATCAATTGTTGCACACGCTCCGACTTCCACATCGTCTTCGAGAATGACGGTTCCGGTGTGCGGGATCTTTTCGAATGCTCCTCCAACAAAGCGATAGCCAAATCCATCGGCCCCGATCACCGAATTCGCCTGCACGATGACCCGGTTCTTCAGGATGATGTCTGGATAGAGCACGACATTGGCGTCAATTCGACAATCGTTCCCAATCTGACATCCCTCGCCGATGATTACTCCCGGCCCAATGAGGCAACGGTCTCCGATTACGACATCGGCTCCGATCTGAACTCCGGGGGCCACCCAGCAATCGGCTCCGATGCGTGCGCTCGGGTGAACAAGGGCCTGTGGCGAGATTCCGGGAGCGGGTCGCGACCTCGGCGGGCGGAACTTGAGCATCGCCGATATGAAGGCCTTTTGAGGATCGCTCACGACGATCAACGTGACCGGATTGTCCGGAATCATCGCTGCGAGTTCGCTGGTGACAAGAATCGCACCTGCTTTACTGCATTGAACTTGCGGCAGCTGTCGGCGTGACTCCGCGTAGGTCAGATGTTCAGGGCCGGCGCTGGGGAGGGGGGCGACATCGGTGAGGACTGCTGTCCCGTCGCCCTGGATGACTCCATCCAGTAAAACTGCCAAGTCCTGAATTTTGAAGGACATGCAACGCTTCCTTGCGTATAGGTATTCCATCGTGGAATGAATGATCAATCTGCCTTCTACTGAAAAGTTCGTTCGCCCGCAACACCTTTTTGGGGCTCTCCTTTTGCATCGCACGAGAGGTTGCAGTTTTTGCTGAAAAAATGAGGGGCTCCGTCTGGATGGCCCATTTCATTCGGGGTGTTGCCAGAGACCATTTCGAAGTTCTCTTGAGAGTGATTGACTGTCGTTGACGTCCAGGAGGGAGTCGGACGGCTTGGTTTCAAATTGCACCTGCTTTTCGAAACAGAAAGGGGTGGTTAAGCCTGACAGCCATGCGAGAATGAGAATAAACGCCATGAATCCTTGACTTCGGCGGACTGTGATTTGTCTTGCTGGCGAAAATTGAAATGTTTCACGAATCCGGTCTCTCAGGTGATTTCTTGAGGGCAGCGGATCAAAACGGGTCTCTGATGCGAGAGTCTTTTCCGCGTGAGCATGTGAGCCGTGGATCAAGATGAGTGGAAACAAGTGAACCTGAGAGACTCACATTCGTGAAAACCCTCAAATTGACTCCTCCGTTGTTTCCGTTCCGCAAAACGACCGATGTTTCCGCAATGTTCGTTCAAAGCAATGTTCAATGAGAACAGGGAATGATTTTCGGCATCACTCGTGTTGGCCCCCTCACAATCGACGCAAAAATTGATTCGGAAACGCATCAATAACGATGTCCACATTCAATGTGAATTGCCACTCATTGACGATGGACAGGATTCGGATATCTGATATCAGGAAGGTGAGTCAGGATCCTTTGCGGAAGTCTGTTGATTCCGCCACAATGCCGGTTTGCACCTCCATTCAGGACTATTACTGAAGACGACCTACCGAACTGCCCGGACCATGGAATTTCCGGTTCGCGGCCCTCAAGCGAGAACGCATGTCCCCAAGGAAGAAATCGAGCCCCAGTTGGACCCTGCCATCGACACTCGCCGATGCAATGCGGGATGTACTGGGATACCTCAACTTTTCCAGCGGAAGTCCAGAGCCGCATTTTCTAAGCAACATCAGCCGGATCTGGGCCAGCCTTCCCGAGAAAGGTCATCGCCGGGAGATGCTTCAGTCTGCCCTGTTGTCGTCGTTGGAGGGGCTGTCGGCCAACGAAGCTGCCTTCCGTGATTCACGACAGGCCCGATCCGTGATTGAAATCGGCCTGGGGCGACTCTTTGAGGCGTACCGTTCGTTTCACTCGGACCTCTTTTTCCATCTCAATGATTCGGACTTCGACCACCCTTTCTTTTATGCGGTGCTCCTCGAAGCAGCCTTGTGCCAGGGGGGAGAGTGGGACGATGTGGAACTGATTGTCGGGGGAGCGCTGCAGCATCTCAATGACTTTGTGGGATATCGCCCTGTCGCTGTTCTTGAGAACGGTCAGAAGATGGAGGTCTATCCTCACGAAC
>CALLWY010000199.1 GCA_938015865.1 uncultured Planctomicrobium sp. | reverse complement strand
CAACCGAGGGGAGGCACGCTCCAAAGAGATCCGGTCGTTGTGTTTCACACGCGCCCACCAGAAGTCCGCCGTTGCTTCCCCCCTGAATCGCCAGTTTTTTCGGCTGTGTGTACTTGTTTGCGATGAGCCATTCCGCAGCGGCAATGAAGTCATCAAAAACGTTCTGCTTGTTCAGTTTGGTCCCGGCGAGATGCCACTCTTCGCCATATTCCCCACCTCCTCGCAGGTTCGCCAGGACAAATACCCCCCCCATTTCCATCCACGCCAGCCGGCTGATGGAGAAGGAAGGAGTCATGGAGATCGCAAACCCACCATAGCCGTACAACAACGTCGGACAGTTTCCATCCAGCGAAATCCCTTTCTTGTGAGAGATGAAGAGCGGGACCCGTGTTCCATCCTTGCTGGTACAGAAGACCTGTTTGACTTCGTACTGTTCCGGATCGAAATCGACCTGAGCACGGTTCAGCAGCTCACTCTTTCCGGTGAAGATGTCATACCGATAGTTGCTGGGAGGCGTTGCAAAGCTGGAAAAGGAGTAGAACGTTTCCGTGTCACTCTGCTTCCCGCCGAATCCGCTGGCGGTCCCGATGCCGGGCAAGTCAATATTGCGGAGGAAGGAACCATCCCGCTGATACAGTGCGACCCGCGTGACAGCATCCTGAAGGGTTTCCACAAAGAAGAGATTCCCCACATAGGAGACCCCCGTAATCGTGTTCTCCCCTTGTGGAACAATTTCCCGAATTGGAAGGGGCTGTTTCTCCGGCGCCCCTTCTCCCGACTGTTCGATGGTCCGAGGGACCTCCCGAATATCGATCGCAATCACCCGCTTGCGTGGGGCATCGAGATCGGTCAGGAAATAGAAGACTGGTCCATCACTCCCAATAAAGGAGTATTCATCCTCAAAGTGATCAACCAGAGGAATCGGCATCGCATACGGATCGAGCAGGTCCCTGTAGAAAATCCGATACTTGTCTGCCGTTCCCACATGAACCGTGATGATCAGATAGCGGCCATCCTCTGTGACGTTGCAGTGATACCCCCATTCCGGATGATCGGGCCGATGAAAAACAAGGGTGTCTTCTTCCTGTGAGTCTCCAATGCGGTGGTAATAAACCGCCTGATTGGTATTCAGATTCTGGAAGCGGGCTTCCGGGTCCGGCTCCGGAAATCGTGCGTAGAAGAACCCGTTTCCATCGGGGGTCCATGTCGGGGAATTGAACTTGATCCAGCGCAATTCATCGGGAAGAACCTGCCGGCTCTCAATTTCCATGACCTTCCAGACGCGCCAGTCCGAACCGGCTTCCTGAACAGCATAGGTCAGATAACGCCCATCGTCGCTGAACCGCACGCCCGCCAATGCCACCGTTCCATCTTCTGACCAAGTATTGGGGTCAATGAGCACTTCCGGTTCGTCTTTCAATGACTTGCGGACGTACAACACCGACTGATTCTGCAGTCCGTCATTTCTGAAGAAATAATACCGGCCTCCTGCTTTAAACGGGGTCCCGAGTTTCTCGTAGTTCCAAAGCTCCGTGAGGCGTTTCCGAATGGCATCCCGCTGGGGAATGCTCTCCAGAAACTGGGCGGTGTACCTGTTTTCTGCCTCAACCCAGTCCGCAACTTCCTTGTTTTCCCGAACGTCTGCTTCAAGCCAACGGTATGGGTCAGCAACCTGAACCCCATGATACGTATCCACATGGTCAATGCGACGAGTCTGAGGCATTTGTGCAGAAGCAGCAGTTGTCATTGTTGTTGTCAAAATCAGTGTCAGGAGAAAGATGTCGGATTGGCGCGTGAACGTTGCACAGGAAGCAAGACCGGATGGGGGCGAAATCACAGCAAACCTCATCAATTCTGAAGAACGTAGTTATTGTCGGACTTCGATGAACTGCACACGTTCCGGGGGATCAGTTGGGAGCTGCCGGAGATAGTCCAGGTATTGACGATCCAGGTCCTCATACTTGACCCCCAGGATCTTCTCCAGACTCACTGCCTGCTGCCGGGCGCGAAACGCCGGATCATAGACGTTAGCAAGATACTGAATGAAGGCATCCCGATAGATGCCGTCCTCATAGTTCAGAAAAAAATGAACCATTCCCGCAGCCTGATTGTATGTATCCGGCTCCAGCGGAAACTCGGTCCGACCAACCGAGACAAACTGGCGCATGGGCCAATAGATATTGTCTTCAAGGGCACGTTTTCTGGCCCAGTAAATCCGGATATGACGCGGATTCCCGACCTGCGGCTCCTTGTATTCCGGCCGGTAGGATTCCAGATAGCAGGGAAACCCCTCAATGACCCAGAAGTTCGCCTGTTCTCCCACTTCGGTTTTTCCGGGCCGACTCTCTCCAAGCAGCTGATGCGTCACCTCATGGTACATCACTTCAAGCTTGTCGCTTTGAGCTTCGGGGGTCTCTTCCGGGGAATCATCGTGAAAGAAATAGGCGATCCTGTCTCCGGGCATATAGAGACCGTTGGCACGCTCGATCATCGGTTGCCGGGATTTCAGCGCGGCAACAAACTCCTCCTTGTTTCGGTAGTAGTAAACCTGATACCGCGCTGCAGGGGACCACTTGGCGCGAGGACCGCTATCCAGGAGACGCTGAATCTGTTGTGGTGAGTTGAAGAATCCGGTGAATTCCCGAAGAAAAAAGTCGTGGAACTTCTCGAGTGCCCGCGAGATTTCGACCCCCTTCTCGAGGCTGTGATTTGTTTTCACCACGAAATGTTCAGAGCCAATCACCCATGCATAGTTGAAGTCGCGCCGAACGGCGGCTTCCTTCTCGGCGCTGACCCACTCTCCATCCAGTAGACGCTCACCGTTTTCGTAACGAGCAACATGCTTCTGTGGAATCCACCCGAACCGGGGATGATCCACATTTTTCTCAAGCGCCATCTGCTTGCGGAAACTGGTGGTCCATTTCCCCCCATCCGGAACGTAGCCAAGCATTCTCCGGGCGTTGATGTGATCCGGACTGTAAAACGCAACTTCCCGGATCAACTGAAACACCAGACTGGGATAGCCTTTGTTCAGGGCATCGCGAGCAATCTTGTACAACTCGTTGGCGTAGTCTGTTTCCAGCTTGCGGAGCTTGAGCCGCCACTGTCGCTCAGCATCGGGAAGTTCAAGAGGGATCTGTGGAAGTCTTTCCTCAGGAAGGTCATCCAGATTGTACGCCCCGGCAGTTGGAGGAAGGGCTCGAGTGCGAATGGCATCAGCATCTCGAAAGTAGCTCTGGGACTCGACCGTCTCAGCGAGTAAAATCATGTCTCTGGAAAACTGCTCGCGAACCTTTTCATACCGTTGTTGGAGCAGTTGAAGGCGTCGCAGCGACGGATCAGGATCAGAAGCAACGGAAAAGCTCGTCTGTCCCAGTAAATGGAGCAGGAGGAACAGACAGATCGTCAAAACGGAATTCTTTGACCTCTGGAATTGGACTCGTGGGTGAGCGTTCCCATCCGGATTCATACGCATTTTCATCATAACCGGATTCTAGGAGGAACGGATCGGTGCGGAAAGACGAGTCCACGCGGTCCCCAACCGGAAATGGATGCCACCTTTAAGATAACGACGAAGATTACGGAAACGTGACATTTTTCTCTCTTTTCCCCGTGCAGGCCCGATGAGTAAACGCGAATTCTTTGCCCGGACTCTCGAAAAAACCGGACTGGGAACGCTCCTGTCCTCGACGGTCTGTCGATGGAACGGGTTGCTTGTGTTCAATTATCACCGGATCGGTGATCCTGCACATTCCCCGTTTGACCGGGCTCTGTACAGTGCGGGCGTTGAGGAATTCGAACAGCAAGTCCGTTTCCTTCGCAAGAATTCCGATGTTGTCGGCATTGGCGATCTGGATCAGGTCTTCCGTCAGCCGCATCGAGCGGTTCTCATCACGTTCGATGATGGATATCGCGACAACTACGATCTGGCATTCCCTGTGCTGAAACAGGAGAACGTCCCAGCCACATTTTTCGTCACCAGTGGATTCATTGATGACAGGCCCATCTCGTGGTGGGATGAAATTGCATGGATGGTTCGAAATTGCCTCCACCATGAGCTGCCCGATCCTACTGTTGAAGGGGAATTTCTTCCCCTGGCGACTCCCGAGGATCAGGAGACGGCAATTCAAAAGATCCTGCGGTACTACAAGGATCTTCCCCTCGCCCAGACAGCCCCCTTCTTGGACGAACTGGCCGACACAACTGGAAGTGGACGCTGCCCGACGTCACTGGCTCAGGATGTCTGGATGGACTGGGACATGATCCGGGAAATGGATCAGGCCGGGATGGACATTGGTGGTCATACCGTGACGCACCCTGTCCTCGCACGCGCATCGACCGAGCAACAACATCAGGAAATCTTTGACTCCAAGCAGCGCATTGAAACGGAGCTGGGCCATTCCATTTCCGCGTTCAGCTACCCGGTTGGCCAACCGACATCCTTTACAGAAGTGACCAAAGCGATTCTGAAAGATGCGGGTTATCAATGGGCCTTCAGTTTTTCGGGAGGCTTCAGCCGGATCGACCACACCGATGCCTTCGACCTTCCACGAGTCGCGGTCTCTCCGTTTCTCAGCCTCAACCTCTTCCAGGCAACAGCAAGATTTCCTGCAGTTTTTGCATAGGAAACCCTGTTTCTCAAATTTTGCTGGCAATCATTCTTCTTTGACCAGTTCCATTCTCGACAAAATCTTCGGACACCAGTAACGAAAAACTTCGTTTCCTGTTTGTCAGAATCACATATCGGGAATCGGTCTCATTTCAGCAAATGCTTCGCCCGGTGATAGACCGGAACAGAGTCCATGGGTCATAATCCCCTTGGCCCGTTGCCATGATATTGGCGACGTCGGCTGGCCGATACAACTTCCCTGCAACACCCGGGATAAAAACCGAGGTGAGTGAATGTGAAGTTGCTTCAATCACGGAAGAATCGGGGAATGACGAGTTTCCCGGATCAGTTCAGATTCAGCTCAGTAGAGGTCCCCCATGGAGACGACAAACGTTCCTGCTCCGGTTGAACTCTCTGGTAGTGAACTGCACAAGCTGGATGCGTACTGGCGGGCGTCCAACTACCTCTCGGTCGGGCAGATTTACCTGATGGACAACCCGCTCCTCAGCGAGCCGCTGAAGCGGGAACACATCAAGCCCCGTCTGCTGGGCCACTGGGGAACGACTCCCGGATTAAACATGCTGTACGTGCACCTGAATCGGGTGATCCGGCGTGATGATCTGGAAATGATCTACATCATCGGCCCCGGTCACGGCGGACCGGCACTCGTGGCACAGGCCTATCTCGAAGGGACCTACAGCGAAGTCTACCCGCATATCACTCCGGATGCGGAAGGGATGAAGCGACTCTTCAAGCAGTTCAGCTTTCCGGGTGGAATTCCAAGTCATGTCTCCCCGGAACTACCCGGAAGCATTCACGAAGGGGGAGAGCTTGGATACGCGCTCAGCCACGCCTTCGGAGCGGCGTTCGATAATCCCGACCTGATCGTTGCCTGCATTGTCGGGGATGGCGAAGCAGAAACGGGTCCACTGGCGACCGGCTGGCACGGCAACAAGTTTCTGAATCCCGCACGCGACGGAGCGGTCCTGCCGATTCTTCATCTGAACGGCTACAAGATCGCAAACCCGACGGTGCTCGCCCGGATTCCGACAAACGAACTGCAAAAGTATTTCGAAGGGCTTGGCTACAAACCGATCTTTGTGGAAGGGCACGAACCGGAGAAGGTGCATCGCAGTCTCGCAGCTGCTATGGATGTCGCCATCCACGAGATTCAGCAAATCCGCGATCAGGCCCGCAATCACGGGAATCTCTCCCGACCGATCTGGCCGATGATCGTCTTCCGCACGCCGAAAGGATGGACCTGTCCTGCGGAAATCGACGGCAAGAAATGTGAGGACTACTGGCGAAGCCATCAGGTCCCAATGGGAGAAATGGATCGACCGGAGCATATCCGCATTCTGGAACAGTGGATGAAAAGCTACCGTCCGGAGGAGCTGTTCGATGAACAGGGACGGTTCCGGCCCGAGTTTGCCGAAATTGCTCCCAAAGGAAACCGCCGGATGAGCGCCAGTCCTCATGCAAACGGTGGACTTCTGCTACGTGACCTGAGGCTCCCCGATTTCCGGGATTATGCCGTTGAGGTCCCTTCTCCAGGAGCAACAACTGCGGAAGCGACCCGCGTCATGGGGACGTTTCTGCGAGACGTCATGAAACTGAATCTGGAGAGCAAAAACTTTCGTCTCTTCAGCCCGGATGAGAACAATTCCAACCGGTGGCAGGATGTTCTTCAGGTCACAAACCGATGCTTCATGGGAGAGATCTATCCCGAAGACGACCACCTCTCCCCCGATGGGCGCGTGATGGAAGTCCTCAGCGAGCATCAGTGTCAGGGGTGGATGGAAGGGTATCTTCTCACCGGACGACACGGCTTCTTTTCGTGCTACGAAGCCTTCATCCATATTGTCGACTCGATGTTTAACCAGCACGCCAAATGGCTGAAGGTCTGCAAGGAAATCCCCTGGCGCCGACCGATCGCGTCCTTCAATTATCTGCTCAGCTCACACGTCTGGCGGCAGGACCATAACGGGTTTTCGCATCAGGACCCCGGTTTCATTGACCATGTAGTGAACAAGAAGGCCGAAGTGATTCGCGTCTTTCTCCCCCCGGATGCGAACTGTCTGCTCTCGGTGACCGATCACTGCCTGCGGAGCCGGAACTACGTCAACGTTGTGGTGGCAGGAAAACAGCCTGCGCCTCAGTGGCTGACGATGGATCAAGCCATCAAACACTGCACGCAGGGAATTGGCATCTGGGAGTGGGCCAGCAACGACAAGGGGTCCGATCCGGATGTTGTGATGGCTTGCTGCGGGGATGTTCCGACTCTGGAGACACTGGCCGCCGTCAGTCTGCTCAGGAAACATCTTCCGGAAATCAAAGTCCGCGTGATCAATGTGGTCAACCTGATGAAGCTCCAGTCCGACTCAGAACACCCCAACGGGATGAGCGACCGGGACTTCGACACCCTCTTCACCACCGACAAGCCGATCATCTTTGCGTTTCACGGATACCCCTGGCTGATTCATCGGCTGACATACCGTCGCACGAATCACAAGAATCTGCATGTTCACGGCTATCGCGAAGAGGGAACCACAACAACCCCCTTCGACATGGTCGTCCTGAACCAGATGGACCGATTCCATCTGGTCGCTGCCGTTGTAGACCGCCTCCCTCAACTCGGGGCCCGTGCGGCTTACATCAAGCAGGAGCTTCAGGAGAAGCTGATCGAGCATAAACAGTACATCGTCGAACATGGGGACGATCTGCCTGAAATCAGTGGCTGGCGTTGGGGTCAGAGTTCTCATGTCCCGACCAGAGGAACATCGACCGAAGGAGACCAGGTCTGACTGCCTTTCAGGCTCAACACCGAACCGACTGTTTCGGGGTCAGGAAACGCTCATCCATGTTCATCCTCCTCTTCAACGCAGGATCAAGCAGCCTGAAAGGCTCGCTGGTTCATTCCGACACCGGCCAGCCTGTTGCCAGTGCGGTTGTGGACTGGGTCACGCTGCCGTCGCAGTATCGACTTACCACTCCGGATCGGGTTGTTCGTGATGAACAAGTCCACTGGAAGGGGTACGCTCAGGCCGTCCAACAGATCATGGCCGACCTGGTTCCTGAATTCCTTCCGGATATATCCCGGCTGGCAGCAGTCGGTCACCGGGTCGTTCACGGAGGCGATTTCACCCAGCCCGTCCGAATCACCGACTCAATCCGGACCCAAATTGAATCACTGATCCAGCTGGCCCCGCTGCACAATCCCCCCAGTCTGGAGACCATCACTGCCGCCCAGTCACTCCTTCCGGACATTCCGCACATCGCTGTCTTCGACACCGCATTTCACAGCACCATGCCCGACTGGGCCCGAAACTATCCGATCCCGCAGGCGTGGCGAACGGAGTTCGGCATCCGGAAGTTCGGGTTTCATGGACTCAGCCACGAATACGCTTCCCGACGGGCTTCGGAACTGCTGAACAGGCCACTTTCCGACCTGAAGCTGGTGATCTGCCATCTCGGGCATGGGTGTTCAGCGACTGCGGTGAGTGGTGGGAAATCCGTCGATACCACCATGGGGTTCACTCCGCTGGAAGGTCTGATGATGGCCACCCGCAGCGGGTCCATTGATCCGGGGATCATTCCCTATTTGCAGTCCACCCGTGGTCTGGCTGCCGGCGAGATCGAACAGGCGCTCAACCGTCAGTCCGGCCTGATTGCGGTCTCCGGGATCTCCAGCGATATGAGACAGGTCGTCCAATCAGCAGAGCAGGGGAACCGTGATGCGGTACTGGCACTGCAGATGTACACGTACCGGGTCCGAAAGGCGATCGGGGCGTTGGCAGCAGGGATGGGAGGGATCGATGCCCTCATCTTCACCGCTGGTGTCGGAGAGAACGCCCGATCCGTTCGGCAGGCGATCTGCTCAGGTCTGGAATGCCTTCAGCTCGAGCTTGATCCGGTCGCGAATACGACTGCGGTCCCGGACAGCGACATTGCTACGGCCTCTTCACGGGGACGCATTCTGATCATCGCGGCCCGGGAGGATCTGATGATGCTGGAGGGGGTGAAAAAAGCACTCCGTGAACACGAGGTTGCAGGAGGAGTCCAATGATTCTGGAAGGACGAGTCCGGGGAACAGTTCTCACTGTTCGAAGCAGCGTTGTGGATGTCCATTTTTCGAACCAGCTCCCGGCCCTCAATTCCGAACTCCGCGCAGGACCCGAAGGGGAGATCATTCTTGAAGTGGTCACCCATCTCGATCCGGAAACGGTCCGGGCAGTTGCCCTGACTCCGACGGCCGGACTGGCCCGCGGCTCGGTTGTCGTCGATATGGGCTCCCCGATCACGGTTCCTGTCGGACATCGGATGCTCGGACGGGCGGTCAATGTCTTTGGACATCCCATCGATCAGCTGGAGGAGCTGACGGGAGGGGAGCGCCGATCGCTGCATCGGCATTCCGTCTCTCTCGCCCAGCAGGGAACGACCACTGAAATTTTCGAGACCGGAATCAAGGCCATCGATCTCCTCTCTCCTCTGGAACGGGGAGGGAAGGCAGGGCTGTTCGGAGGGGCCGGCGTCGGAAAGACCGTTCTCATCACCGAATTGATCAACAACATCGTGGGCCGACATCACGGGGTTACGATCTTCTGCGGGATCGGGGAACGTTCGCGCGAAGCGGAAGAGTTGTACCGGGACCTGCGCGATGCCGACGTTCTCAAGAACACCGTTCTGGTCTTCGGCCAGATGAATGAACCTCCCGGAGCACGGTTTCGTGTCGGCCATACCGCACTGACGATGGCGGAATACTTTCGGGACGATGCGAAGCAGGACGTTCTTCTGCTGATGGACAATGTGTTTCGATTTATTCAGGCGGGATCAGAGGTCTCCGGGCTTCTGGGACGTCTCCCATCACGGATGGGATATCAGCCGACGCTAGGAACTGAACTGGCAGAACTGGAAGAGCGGATCTGCACCACTCCCGATGGAGCCATCACGTCGGTGCAGGCAGTCTATGTCCCTGCGGATGACTTCACCGATCCAGCCGTGACGCACACGTTCGGGCATCTCTCGTCGCTGATCGTTCTGTCACGCGAGCGGGCCAGTCAGGGCTTTTATCCCGCCATCGACCCGCTCCGTTCCGAGTCCAAAATGCTGACGCCGCCGCTTGTCGGGGAGCGTCACTACCGGGTGGCGCGTGATGTCCGGGAGACACTCGCCGGATACGAAGAGCTCAAGGATGTGATCGCCATGCTCGGGCTGGAGGAACTCTCACGGGAAGATCAGCGACGTGTTCACCGGGCACGACGACTGGAACGGTTCCTGACCCAGCCCTTCTTCACAACCGGTCAGTTTACAGGGCGCGGGGGAAGAATGGTCGATCTGGAAGATACCCTGTCTGGCTGTGAACGGATTCTGGATGATGAATTCTCCAGCTATCCCGAACAGGCCCTGTACATGATCGGCACCGTGGATGAGGCGAAGAAATGACTCCCATGTACGACCAGCCCATGCACGTCAAGATTATCCTTCCGACCGGAATCTTTCTGGAGGAGCAGGCCATCAAGGTGGTGGGGGAAGCGAAGAACGGATGCTTCTGTCTGTTGCCGCGACATATCGATATGGTCACCGTGCTGACATCAGGGATCTTCACCGTCACCCCTGTCCCATCACCGAAAGACAGTCAACAGAATTCCCTATCCGTCCCGGAGGAGGAGATCCATATCGCTCTGGACGAAGGAATCCTTGTGAAACGGGGTTCCGAAGTCTCTGTTTCTGCCTGGAATGCGGTCCGTGGTCCGCTCGGGGAGTTACACAAGATGTTACAGGCTCAGCGGGATGCACTAGGAGAACACGAACTGAATGCCCGGCTGGCTCTGGAACATCTGGAAGCGAGCCTCGTCCGACAGGTGCTTGGCCGAAGCGGAGGGAGCGATGTCTGATCCTGATCCTCCGCGATCTGCAGGCGACTCCTCTCCACCGGATCGATTCCAGCAGCGAATCCAACGCCGTGAGGAGCAGAAGCTGCGTGCCAAGTCCCAGCCAGACCGGACGCTTCGGGTTGGTCTGAGTGCCTTTGGCGTGGTCGGCTGGTCGGTGGCGGTCCCCACGTTGTTCGGCGTGCTTCTCGGGATGTGGATCGACCGGAAATGGCCCAGCGATTTTTCATGGACGCTGGCACTATTGCTGGCGGGGGTGACGCTGGGATGCCTCAGTGCGTGGACCTGGGTGAATCAGGAACAGAAGCAGATGGACGACCGGAAAGACCAGCCAAAATGATGTTGCTGACCGTGATTCAGACAGACACCTTATCCCTGTTCCTGTGCGGAATCGCCGGGATGGCCCTCGGTCTGCTGTACTTTGGCGGACTCTGGATGACCATTCAGCGTCTGCCTCACACCCGCTCGCCAATTCCCTTCATGCTGGGGAGCATGATCATCCGGACAGCGATCACCGTCGGAGGATTTTACTACGTTATGAACCAGCACTGGGAACGGGCGGTCGCCTGCCTGATCGGCTTTGTCCTCATGCGGGTGATCTTCTCCTCTCGACTTCATCCAAAGCGGCTTCCCTCGCCGGAAGATCTCGGAAGTGCCGTTTCTGCTCATGAAAGGGAAGAGCCATGAGCATTACGCCAGACACAATCGTTTACTTTCATCTGGGACCATTTGCGATCAATGCCACGCTCGTTTTTTCGTGGGTCGTGATGGGGATTCTGGTGATTGGTTCCTGGCTCGTGACGCGAACACTCTCCACCGGAAACAGCCTCTCCCGGGGACAAAATGCGCTCGAAATCATCGTCGACCTGATCCAGAACCAAATCCGCGAGGTGACCGAAGATGAGCCGGGGAAGTACCTCCCCTTTATCGGCACCCTGTTCCTGTACATCCTGACGAGCAACGTTCTCTCCGTTGTTCCGGGAGTTCACCCGCCCACAGGCTCTCTCTCGACGACAGCCGCTCTCGCCCTGTGCGTTTTCGTCGCCGTCCCTTATTTCGGAATCACATCCAGAGGATGGAAGGCTTATTGGGGAGATTACCTTCGCCCCACCCCCCTC
This sequence comes from uncultured Planctomicrobium sp., assembly GCA_938015865.1. Taxonomy (GTDB): domain Bacteria; phylum Planctomycetota; class Planctomycetia; order Planctomycetales; family Planctomycetaceae; genus Planctomicrobium. The sequence continues at coordinate 384 of CALLWY010000199.1, read as the reverse complement.
ATGCTCCCATTTAACGTGATGGGAGAAATCACCCGGACCGTGTCACTGGCGATCCGGCTCTTTGGGAACATGATGAGCGGAGCCATGATCGGAGCGACGGTTCTGGCCATCGCACCGCTTCTGTTTCCGGTCATCATGAATGCCCTCGGGCTGCTCATTGGAGTCATTCAGGCCTACATTTTTTCGATTCTGGCTCTGGTCTTTATTGCCTCGGCCACCAAAACACACCAGCAACTCCAATCCACCCGAACCTCCTCACCATCCTCTGAAACCACAATTGAATCATTGACCGCAGACCAGGGAGAACCTTCATGAGTAGTGTCGAATTGATCGGCATCGTTTCCATTTTAACGGCGGGGGCCACAGTCGGTTTTGGTGCTCCGA
>CALLWY010000198.1 GCA_938015865.1 uncultured Planctomicrobium sp. | reverse complement strand
CACCAGTTCATTTACCAGCAGATCAAGGCGGAGCGGGGTGGCCAGCAACATCCCCTTGTAATGAATCGGGACTTCGAGTTGTCTCTGGACTGTCAACCCTGCTCGCAACAGCTCCCAGTGAAGTGCCTCCTCGTAGACACTCTCCAGTAAGCCAGGACCTCCAAGCGTCCTGTGAACTTCAATCGCTGAGTTCAAAATGATCTGGCTGATCTAGTTTTCTGTCATGATGCATTTCTCAGTGCAAATCGTCGGGGAGCGGGCCACGCATTCATCTTTGTCAATGTGCGGAGAAAAAGGGAACGCAGAGGCGGGGAGACGCAATGACGCAGAGAATTTCTTTTTCTCCCTCTGCGGCTCTCCGACTCCGCGTCTCTGCGTCAACTTTTGCGATTCCATTCAGAGAACAGCAGAGGGGAGGCTATCCTGCCCATGACTCTTGCTGTTGAAGTCGAGAAGAATCAGGAAGCGCAGAGACGGGGAGACGCGAAGGCGCAGAGTCTCTTTCTCACTGCGGCTCCGCGACCTGGGGTCTCAGCGCTGACTTTCGTCATCCTCTGAGGATTCGGCAGGACACATCAATCCGGGACAATCTGAGTAGATCGCAACAAGAACATGGCCGGGTCATGAGGGTGGCCAGAGTAGGGCGCCCGGTTGCGTCCGCGGAGCGGAGCGAATACTCTCGATCTTTTCGCAGGTTTTCGTTTGACCAAGGTCTCGACGCATGTGTGCAGCAACGAAGAGCGTTCCCGATCAGGAGGGGAGGTTTGGTGAGTTCGGTCGCCGGTTCGTGCCGGAAACGCTGATGCAGGCGCTGGATGAGCTCACCGTCGAATACGACCGTGCGCGAAAAGATCCCGACTTTTCAGCCCAACTGGATCATCTTCGCAAGACCTATATTGGTCGACCCAGCCCGCTCTATTTCGCGGAACGTCTGACTGAAGAGGTTGGAGGAGCCCGGATCTATCTGAAGCGGGAAGACCTCAACCACACCGGCGCCCACAAGATCAACAACACCATAGGGCAGGCGTTGCTGACTCTCCGGATGGGGAAGAAGCGAGTCATCGCGGAGACTGGGGCAGGTCAGCATGGCGTGGCGACAGCGACAGCATGTGCCCGCTTCGGGCTGGAATGCGTTGTCTATATGGGTGAAGAGGATATCCGCCGGCAGCGGTTGAATGTCTTCCTGATGCGCAGCATGGGGGCTGAGGTCCGGTCAGTCACCACGGGATCGCGGACGCTGCGGGACGCGATCAATGAAGCGATGCGGGACTGGATGGCCAGTGTAGAGACAACACATTACATCCTGGGGTCCGTCGTGGGACCGCACCCGTTCCCAATGATTGTCCGTGACTTTCAGTCGGTGATTGGTTCAGAAGCCCGTGCCCAGTGCCTGGAAGCGACCGGGCGATTGCCGGATGAAGTTGTGGCTTGTGTCGGGGGGGGATCAAATGCAGCGGGGATGTTCTACCCGTTTGTTGAAGATTACAACGTTGCTCTGACCGGGGTAGAAGCGGGAGGTCGCGGCCCGGCTCCCGGGGACCATGCCAGTGCGTTGACGTTTGGCGGGAAAGGGGTCCTGCATGGAAGTTACAGCTATGTTCTTCAGGATGAAGATGGCCAGACGCTGGATGTGCATTCTGTTTCAGCGGGGCTCGATTATCCGGGTGTCGGTCCGGAACATGCCTACTGGAAGGACACTGGGCGCGTGAATTACGTCACCGCGACAGACGAGGAAGCGCTGGAGATGTATCAGAAGGTGGCTCGACTGGAAGGAATTCTGCCGGCAGTGGAAAGTTCTCATGCCTTGGCACAGGCGGTGAAGTCCGCGAAGGCCCGGTCGAAGGACGAGATTGTCGTGGTCTGTCTGTCCGGTCGCGGGGATAAAGATGTGAACGAAGTGGCTCGCATACTGGGGTTGGAAATCTGAAGTCAGCCGCTTTGCCTCGTTTTCCCCCTGCCTGAAGTCCTGAGGGTCGCTGCCCGACTTCAACCTGAAACATCTCACCGAAGGAGAATCCGTTGTCTTCTCGAATTGCGAACACCTTTTCGAACTTGCGTTCTCAGGGGAAAATGGCATTTATGCCATTTATCACCGCTGGCGATCCCGATCTGGCCGGGACGCAACAGACGATTCGTTCGCTGGCAGCTGCCGGGGTCGATCTGATTGAAATCGGATTTCCTTACAGCGATCCCATCGCCGATGGCCCCGTCATTCAGGCGAGTTATTCCCGCGTTCTTGAGCACAAGACCAAGGTCTCCCAGATCTTCGCTGCACTTTCGGAACTCAAGGGGGAGGAAATTCCCCCGCTGGTAGCGATGGTCTCATATGCCATCATTTTCCGCACCGGTGTGGAGAAGTTCCTGCAGGAGTGCGTCGATGCAGGGATTTGCGGATTGATCGTTCCTGATTTGCCAGGGACCGAAGCAAGTGAACTCTTCGCTGCGGCTCAGAAGGCAGGGCTTGATCTGATTCAACTGATTGCGCCAACGACTCCCCGTCAGCGCGTGAAACAGGTTCTCAGCTCTTGCTCGGGATTTGTCTATATTGTGGCCGTCGCTGGGACGACTGGAGAACGAACAAGCGTTTCTGAGGCATTACTGGAGCAACTGGAGTGGCTCCCACAAGAAACCGATCTCCCGCTGGCGGTGGGATTCGGAATCAGCAAGCCCGAACATGTCGATCCGCTTCGAGGAAAAGCACAAGGAGTGATTGTCGGGACTGCCATTGTTCGCTATCTGGAAAGGATGAGCGAGGGTGACCGGGAGCAGGCCGCTCAGGAACTTCAGGAATTTGCTTCCCGAATGGTTGCTGCCACGAAATCGTAATCCTGACCTCATCATCCGTGATTCACAGGATTCTCTACTCCGGGGCAAGTCGTCTTCGGAGCGGGAGATCAGGGTAGCACACGGACATGGATCTACTGAGGTCACCCTGCAGATGATTGCAAGGGGCGTTCTGCGAAGGCTAGTTGATGAATGGTCTCGACAAGGCGGATTCCATCAATGGGCTTTCGCATGTACCCATTGCACCCAGCCCGCAAGCATTCCTCCTGATCTTCTTTCATCGCTCCGGCTGTGAGTGCGAGAATCGGTAAGAGGTGCCCTTGGCTGCGAATTTGCCGTGTGGCGGAGAGGCCATCGAGAACCGGCATGTTGACATCCATGACGACGACATGAAATGGGCACTCTGAGGCAGAGCCGTTCATCAGCTCCACTGCCTGAAGTCCGTTCTCCGACAACGTGACCGCTGCTCCTGCATCCTTCAGAATGTGGTGAACAACAAATCGAGCATCCCGGCGGTCATCCACAAACAGGACTTTGACTCCATCCAACCGCGTCAGCTGCATTACATTGTTTCCTTGGCTGTTCTCGTCCCGGCATCTGGCGGTCCGCAAGCCATAAACGCAGGTACTTGTTATTGGTTCAACCGATGAATCAGGCGGAGTAATCCTGCCTGGTGGTGGGAAGATCTCAGGATGAGTTTCCCCGGAAGGAACCGGATCTTCATTGGAAGGACTGTGAAGGCCATTCTCCCACGCAGGGGGATGTTGTAAAGAACTTCATCCTTGATTTTTTGCAAGTGTTCTGATTGCAACAGGATGGAGTGATTTCAGGTCGTCAGGTTCGCGCGATGGAGTTCTTCAGTTTTTACCCGCTTCAAGAAGGTCATGTTGGTCCTGCGGGTGGGCATAGAAAATAAAAAAGGTGGCGTCGAATCCGTTCGACACCACCTTTTGAAATGAACATTCCGCTTCCGTGCGAGCTGTTCTGTTCAGCGGGGGAGCAGTCTCATGACGTCTGCCATCGCTCCATTACGGGTTACTTTTGCACGACAGACAGAGTCGGGGCATCCTTCTCCTTCTGAGCGAGAGCCTGCCGGCTGGTCTTCCATCCACTGGTCAACTTGATTGTTGAGGCAGCTTCTGTGGACGTAATCGGGCCAGTGCTTTCGATCGGAGTTGGTTCATTCCCCTTGTTGTAGGTCGGATAGCGAATCGGCATTTCGTCGCTTGGAGCGGAGTTCAGACGAGTGCTTCCCTTGTTATCCGCAGTAGGAGAGTTCGGTGTTGGATTGGCTGCAGTTGGGACTGGGGTGAAGTTCGAGCTGGCGCTGGTGCTCAGGTCGCCTGCGTAGACCATCCGGGTTCGTGTTCCAACGGCAACCCGCTGTGTCGTTGTCACGGGTTCGTATGCAGTGACAGTCTGATCTTCGTAGACCAATTTCTGGACTGGAACTTTCTGTGTTGTTGTGACAGGAACCGCCTTGGCGACGTTGTAAGTCACCTGACGGGTGGTGGGGATGTGGACTGTCCGTGTCACTGGAATCTGCTGAGTCACGACATTCGGAACAAACTCGCGACGGGCAACATAGTTAGGTGTAAAGGTGTTCCGCATGGCGTATCCCATCCGGTTCAACTCTCCAAGGAGACCCGGTCGGGAATCGTAGGCACATGGGGAATACTTGGGGACTGGCTGCCAGTGAGTCTGCCAGTAGCTCTGGTTGCAAGTCACTGTCTGCATTTCCGTGACCTGCTGTGCGACTGTGGTGGGAACTTCAACAGTGCGTGTTTCATTCACAGTCTGGTAAGTGGTCACCGGACGCTCTTCCATCACCGTGACCACCTTGGCGACTTTCTGGACACGCTGAACGGGCTGATATTCAACCTTGGTGACATCCTGATAGACCGTTTCTGTCACTGGTTTGAGGCAAGGGCAGTCGCTGACGGATGCGGTTTGCATCATGACTGGAGCAGCCACCACCTGTGCCGGTGCGACAGCGGCTGTGGCGCAAGGGTTGCATGGGTTAATCCAGGGAAAGAGTTGGGCTTCAGCCGAACTAGCCAGCCCACAGGTCGTGGCCAGTAACGTGAGCCCGGTCCAGGCGCGGGTGCGAATTCGATACATCGGCTTGATTCCTGATTATCTGGGGAGATTGAGAGGAGAGGCGAAAGGAAAGGTTGGTTACCAGCGGTCGTGAGATGCGAATGACTGACCGCAGAAGGTTCTCAGTGGCGGGATTTTTAGGAGAACCGAAAAAAAGGGTCAAGATGAAGGGGGCTGTTTGCCGAAGCGCTTTGCACTTCTTACAAGAGATTTTTGCCGATGGGGCTTTTTCAACCTGCGAAATCTGCCCAAACGTCCAGCAGGAGGCGAGAAAAACGACGAATTTGAAGCAATTTTTCGTCGCGCCAGCAGCAAGCTCTCTTGACCGCAAGATGGTCAGCTCGCTTCAAAAAAAGCGTCTCCGAGAGGATTCGAACCTCTGACCTTTGGCTCCGGAGGCCAACGCTCTATCCAGCTGAGCTACGGAGACTGGAAAGCAGGAATTCTAATGGAATTTCGACACTTTACCAGTTTCACGACGGGTGAATCCGGAAGAGTTGTCAGCGAGTCGGAGATTCATCAGATGCTGAGAATTTTGAGGGGATTGCTGATGGATCTGGGAGATTGGGATGCGTCGCAGCAGTCAATCTTTGTGGCGACGATCCCGGTCTGCCCTGTGGAGGTCGCACTGTGACGCCAGCTCCGCAGTTGGGGATGAAGTGTGGGCAAACCGCAAAATAGACTGCGTCAGTCTTCGCTGATCAACAGTGCCCAGGGACGGGTCGCTTCGAATTGGGCAAGAATGATTCGGGTTGCGGACAGCATCGGCACCGCCAGAACCATTCCCGGGATCCCCCAGAACCATCCCCAGAAGATGATTGAGAATAACAGCAACACGTTGTTGATTCTCAGCTGCTGCCCGGTGTACCGAATTTCAAGAAAGTCGATCCACAAAAACCGGTTCACCAGCAGAACGATAGTCAGAATGATCCAGATGCTGATGTGGTCGAACTCAAGAAGTGAAATGACAACCGGTGGGATCAGCGCCAGAAGGCTTCCAATATAAGTAATGTAGTTCAGCAGGAACGTCAGAAAGGCCCAGAGAATCCAGTTGGAAACTCCAAAGGCCAGAAGGATGAGCCCGACGCTGACAGCCATCCCAAGGCTGATGAACGTTTTCACCCGAATGAATCTGGAAATGCCATCGCTGATTTTCTCAAACGAGCGGACCAGTTTGTCTCCCTGTTTGGGAAAGGCCAATCGAATTCGACTCGGGAGGCGGTCGGCATCCAGCATCACAAACACCAGATAGAACAACACCATCAGGATGCTTTCGGCAAAATGCCATGCGGTCCCAAAGGCACTGTGAAATACGGTCTCAGGAGTGATGGCGAACAGTTCCGGGAGACGATCCGTGTGGAGAGGAGCGCCTCCGAAGGTCGGGACCATCTTCAACAGTTCTTCCGCCCGTTGTTCCATCTGTGGGATTTGAGCGGTAAATCGTTGTGCATCCCCAGAGATCAGCATGGTCAGTATTGCGATCGTACCAACCAGTCCTGCAGTGATCAGGACGTACGTGACCCACGGAGGAACTCCCCACCTGGAGAGCCGAAGCGTGAACGGCCGGATGATAAAGAAGAGGAAAATGGCAGCGAGAACAGGAATGATGACCGGTCCCAGTTGTGTCAGAACTGTCATCACAGCCAGGAGTGCCAGGATCAATAGGCTCAGCGACTGAATCGCCAGCGGTCGCGGTGCTTCACTAAAGGTCATTGCAGCGACGTCAGCTTCTGTCACCTCCCGGACACCTGCATCAGAAGTGGATGTCGGGTTTGCTGGCTGAGCAGTCGCGGTGGACTCGTTGCGATCTGCGGTGGTTCCCGTCAGGTTTCCTAAGCCTCTGATGACATCCATCGTACTCATCGACAAGGCCTCCTCGCCCTTTCCCAGGAACTCTGCTCATCGATTCGTCAAGATCGTCCGCAGTACCGAGAACTGAGGGACGCCATCAGAACGTGTCAGACCGCCGGGAATCCCTGCTGGATGCTGACCATTCAAAGTTGGCCGAAAATGAATCGCCACGCTCTTCTTTCTCCGGCCTTCGATGCAGGGAGAAAGTGAGGTCGAGTCAATTGCAAATCCCAGGCCGGGAGAACAAGGATTCGAAGCCTCTTCTCAAAACAGAAGCGAAGCGTGAAGAATCCTTTTGTTCCAGGAAGGATTTCGGGGAGGCAAATTCAGGAAGAACTTTTGGAGGAACTGCTATGATGTTTGATGAGATGAGTCAGTTCCCGGTGCACCTGTCGGAGCAGCCGATTCTGAAACTCTTGAAGTTGGAGCAGTCCATTGACATCATCCAGCATTCTCCGGGCCTGCATGTGAAGGCTCTCTTCGTCTGAGAGCTTCACCGGAGTCTGGGGCGTCCTTTTGGGGGGCATTGGTACGACGTTTTTCTCCGTTAGATCAGGTCCCGTGTGAGCGCGTTCTATAGGGAAGGATCGCTGATCGAAGCGTTGTTGAAGATATTTGTATCAGCGGAGGCGTTGATCAGTATTTCGCAACAATAAAGGAATTTCTCAGATCAGAAGCCTCTCTCGAATTGCAGCGAGGTTAAGTTCGTGAAATCTGGCCGCGATTGAATTCTTCGTTACCACCCCACAGGGGGACAGGTTCAATAACCACACCAATAAAACGACTGGCAGTAACGTGGAGAACACCGGAAACGTCTTGAAGGACTGAACGCTCCAACTGGGAATTGTTCCAAACGTGTTTGAATCGTTCTGAATTTACACAAGTGGGTAAATTTCGTCAATCCAATTCTGATCCCCATCCGATCTCTTTACGTCTCAAGGATGTACGCATTTCCACCTATGGAGACCGAGGACGATCAGGATTTGCCCGCGATCTTGATATCCCCGTCACGAGCTATCTTCATTACGAAACGGACCGCCTTCCCCCTGCGGATCTCCTTGTCAAAGTTGCTGAGCTGACGGGGACGAACCTGATCTGGCTCCTCACTGGAGAGGGGCCTCGCTCGATGCCCGATTCTGAGAGGGACCACAAACAGGTTCTCAAGGTCGTTGCCGACTTTGAAGCACTGCTGACGGATCATCCACACCTCATCCCCTCGGCAGAGGAATTTGTTCAGCTCCTCGCACGGATGAGCCAGACCGAGAGACCGGTACCGCAAACAGTGACCGAATCTCATCGCCTCGATTCCTTAATCCCGGTAATTGGAAGCACTGCTGCAGGAGTGGCCCGGTTCTGGAACGAGCTGAAAGTCGATATCGGTGGCGAGGAGATCGACAGTCGTCTGGAGGAAATCCTTCAGCAACACACGCAGCGAGAGCAAACCTGGAAAGCAGAGGAAATCTCTCCTTCCAGTGATGGTGGAAGTCACCCCATTGCATTAGTCCAGTTGTCGAGACCTGATGAGCGTGGGTTTCTCGAGTTTCTCTCTGCTGAAAAAATCAAAGCGAAGTATCCGGGGGCTGTTGCCTGGCGAATTGATGGAGACAGCATGTTTCCCCGCTATCGTGATGGGGACTTCGTCATCACCTGTCCGACCGAACCAGCTGTGGAGCTTCACCCCTGCGTGGCCCGCCAGCGAGGCCAGATTGGAGTCAACTGCAAGCTCTTTCAGTGCAACGGAGATGAGATCTCGCTGATTCCTGTGAACGAATCCTGCCCGATTCAGCGATTCCACCGGAGCCAACTGATGTGGGCATGGCGGGTTCTTGCCAGTGTGCGCCTGCGGTAGCACTTGAGGCAGGGATTCACAAAAAGTAAAGCGTACTGTCAGGAGAAAGAATCGCTGCTGAACGCCCCGACAGGAGTAGCCGAAACCGAAGTGGGGTTTCGCTAGCTGGTTGGTTTTTCCAGAGTTGAATAAGCACGCCCGAGAGGATTCGAACCTCTGACCGACGGATTAGAAATCCGTTGCTCTATCCTGCTGAGCTACGGGCGCTTTTGGTCGTCATTTCAACAACTGACCGCAACTGCCGCAAGTCATTGCGATGGGAAACGGGGACCTGTCGGTCTTTGATTCGGAAATTTCCCTTTTCCCGCACAGTTTGCCGCCGAGATCAGATGCCCCCCGCATCCCCTCTGAACCCTGCGTACGGAGTTCGCGAGCAGATCACTGCAGTGTTGAGGGTGGAGCAGAATTTGGGATGGCATGTCCTGTGCAATCCGGTTCGGTGGCGTGACAATTGTCATCGCGGCATTCCTATGCCATAATCCGCCCCAAAATCGAATTGAAACGGGTGTTGCCGGACAGTTTGCGGCGACAGGTCTCTGAATGGTCGGGCCGCCATTCAATAGCACGAAGCTATTGCCGGAGTTATGCCTGACCATCGACCACTCGTTCAACGCCCGCCAATGCGAGCGGAGCGTCGATTCTGCGCAGCTACGCTGGTCACTTACGCATCGTCGTCGTGGACTGCGAATGTCGGCAGTGAATTGGAATGCCTCGTCTCCTTCACTGGTGAGGGAGCAGGTCATTTGAAAAACGGGCCCCGTTTCTGCTCTGCTCCCTCGCTCGCCCCCTTTGAATCGTGTCCGTTGGACAGTGCCCGCGCCGGTATGAAGCGATTCAACCCTCAGACAAGCATACGGCTCGACCGGAGAAATTCATGAATCCATCCTCCATTGAACTGCTGGCCACAGTTCTCTTTGCGCTGGCAGTGATACATACGTTTTTAGTCGCTCGCTTCGCGAACTGGGCTCATCGCTATCCAAGTGGATCGATTGCTGAGAATACACTGCACTTCCTGGCGGAGACAGAGGTCGTTTTCGGGCTCTGGGCCGCGGTGCTGTTTCTCGGGATTGCAGTCACTCAGGGCTCGATCGAAGAGGCGGTGCACTACATCGAGGGTCTGAATTTCACTGAGCCCAAATTTGTTCTTGTTGTCATGGTGGTCGCAGCCACCCGGCCGATCGTTGCGCTCGCTGAAAAGATGCTGATTGGTGTCTCACGCATCCTTCCGTTTTCTCCAGGGATGGCGTTTTACGTCACGGCACTTGCAATCGGTCCATTAGTTGGGTCGCTCATCACCGAACCCGCTGCCATGACGCTGCTGGCGCTGATGTTGAAGCGTCGCTATTTCGATCGTGGAATCAGTCGAAAGTTGGCCTATGCGACACTTGGTCTTCTCTTCGTCAATGTCTCTATCGGTGGGACGTTGACTCACTTCGCTGCCCCGCCTGTGTTGATGGTTGCGGAGCGATGGGGCTGGGATACTCCGTTCATGCTGACTCATTTTGGATGGAGAGCTGCTCTGACTTGTTTTGTCGCGACGACAGTTATTGCGCTGATTCACCGGAAGGAGCTGAGCGCACTTGAACCTGCTGAGTACAAAAGTCGGTATATCCCCATCTGGTTGACCGGGCTTCATTTGCTCTTTCTGGCTGCTGTGGTTTACTTCGCCCATCATCCTGATGTGTTTTTCGGCGTCTTCATGCTGTTCCTCGGTGTGGTGACAGCGACCCGGGAATATCAGGACGGCTTGAAGCTGCGCGAGGGGCTGCTCGTCGGATTTTTTCTCGCCGGGCTGGTTACGCTCGGGAGTTTGCAGGAATACTGGCTGCGACCTCTGATCAGCGGCATGACAGGAGCGACGCTCTACTTCGGGGCAACAGGGCTGACAGCCATTACCGATAACGCAGCTCTGACGTATCTCGGATCACTAGTCCCCAACATCGGGGACGACCTGAAATATGCCCTCGTCGCTGGAGCGGTCACCGGCGGAGGACTCACAGTGATCGCCAACGCCCCCAACCCCGCCGGCATCGGAATCCTTCAGACCGCCAAAGCCTTTGAAGGCCGCGGCGTGAACCCAATCAACTTATTCCTGGGAGCATTGCTGCCAACCGCCATCGCCATCATTTCGTTTTGGATTATTTAATGAGCGATACACGTAAGAGACTGGTCTCGGACTGGTAGGTCTCCCCAAAACTCGCCCGCCCGAACGTTCAAGATTCCGTCAGTGGTAATCTGTGTCACTGCTGGCGAAATCTTGTGGTTTCATATCTAATCCGCGGTCGGGAATAAATCATATGGCAGCACTCATTTAGTTGGGGCCTTCGACTCATGCTGTCACTGAATCGTCAGATTGCACTGGGGGGATATTGCTGCAGCGAGTTCTGAAGGTCGTTCAGAATTGCTGGCAGATGCGTTTGATCAACATAGAGGTGAGAATTCAGTTTGTTGCCTGCTCCCACAGAGTCCCCCGCTTCCCCACGGATTTTGATTTGCCCACTGTCGTTACCTGAAAGCGTAAGCTCAAGCTGATTCTCAAAGGACGTAACTACGGCCGTACAGACCACAGTTTGCTGCAATTGCTCGAGGTCTCGCAAAAAATCGGAGAATGCAGACGAGTTGAAGTTTGCTGAATAGCTGGCGCGAAATGCTCCGACTGCGAGGTCGACATTGGTGAAAAAACAACTGTCACCGTGATCCCGGATATTGGGAACACGAACGCATTCCGCTTCCTGCCCGCCGATGTGAAAGACAAGCATGGTCCCTCCTGGGATTCGTTTGACGCCTGATCGTTAAGCCACTCACAAAAGTGGCGTCTTGAACGATAAATGATGCTTCTATGATTTCGAAGCTCGGTAATGACGCCGGAGCTCCTGTCCCGGTTTTGCGATTGATCCAGCCGCAAACTGCAAAGAAACGTTGAAGCCTTTTTCTGCCTCCTCGTCGTAGATTACGACTGCACTCTTCTCTGCTAAAACAGACGCGTTTTCGACCTTGTCCGAGCGCAAATTCTGTTACAGGCATTCGTAACCCTTCGAAGGGTTTGTGGATTGGGACGGCACATCACGACGGATGATTGGCGACGGAAGAACGCCAGAGGAGCAATTCCGAGTCAAATCAACTCTGCAAATCTCCGAAGACTCGATACAGTTTGAGCTAGGCCCTGAGCCTCCAAAGTGGCGAGATATTCACCAACATCTTTAGGTGGGTTCTTGAGGCTTGCCCTGTGCCGCTTGGCTGCAAGCGCAGACGATATTTGGTGCTAGATCGAGCTGAAACGTCAGGAAGTCGTTGGGATGCTGTGCTTCGATGCCATAGGGCTTCAGATCGTTCTCAGGAAAATCCTTGAGATTGAACGTCACAATGACGTCAGCGCCAGCGCGGATCGCCGCAGCCAGTACGTGCCGGTCTTTCGGGTCTGGGAGTGTAATAGCGTCAATGAGTGTCTCGTAGCCAGTCACAAGACAATCTCGGACATGAGCGTTCATCAAGTCCCGCGTTCGCTGAAGTTGTTCGGGCGTCAAGTCCGGTCGGTCTTTGAGAACATTTCTGGTCCATTCGTCGTGGATGGCATCGGTCCATTTGGCCCGGTAGAGGTCCGTCATCGCCACATGCATCAGCAAGTCACGAAGGGGAGCCGGATAGAGGACGCAGGCGTCATACAAAACAGTGAAATTGCTCACTTCAGTAGCCCATGCCGAGTTCCTGCGCCTGAGCTGCCAGTTCGTCCAGTGCCTTCAGCCGGTTGCGATCCATTGTCTCCTTATAGGCCATCAAATCCTGAAAAAGGATACGGCGATGGGTCCCAACCTTGCGGTATGGAATGATATTCTTTTCCAACTGCTCCACCAGGAAAGGGCGTGAGACGTTTAAAAGATCTGCAGCCTGCTGGGTAGTGAGTTCGGCATGAACCGGGATGAGCGTAACGGCGTTCCCCTTCGCCATCTGAGTAAGGATTTCGTTCAAAAGACGGAAGGCTGATTCCGGAATAGAAACGGTCTCTTCTGGCGCATCCTCGGGCTGGAGCCGCAGTTGGAGCGGCTTCTTGCGATTAGCAGAGACGAAACGAGCAAGCTGTCGACTGCTCTCTTGGGCAAGAATCGCCTCATCTGGAGTCGGAGTAATGGTTTCTGGGAAATCTCCGAGTAGTGTCGCCATATCTTTTGCCCCTCCAGAAGAAGTGTACCGGATATTCGCAGCAAAAGCAATATTCGAAATAAACGAAACGCAATTCGTAAGACGATGTGAGATATCCCAATACCTTCACCCATCACTTAATTTGTTCGAGAGGTGGATGAGATGGTGATAAACTGACCATTGGTAGGTTATTCATCTGTTCCCAAGTTGGATGAAAGCAGGCCTGCTCAATTCTTTGGGTATGTGAATGATGTTTGAGCCTGTCCAATTCTCGCAAATTCATTCGTAAATCGGTGATTATGAATAAAAAACGGCTCGTCACCGATATTGTGACGAGCCGTATAAGTTCTGAATCGGGATGACAGGATTTGAACCTGCGGCCTCTACGTCCCGAACGTAGCGCTCTAGCCAAGCTGAGCTACATCCCGTGTCTCAAAGCGTTGTCTGCCAGCGGGTTCGGGGAGTCGCTGGGCCGAGACGCTTCGTGGATCAAAAAAGTAGCAGATTCGTGACAGGGGGGCAATGGAATTCGCCCTCGGGAAACTTGCTGGAGCGGGGGAGGATTCGTCTCGGGACGTCCAAACGGGTGTCATCGCGGCAGGGAGTGGAATTTTGTTGTCGAACGGCCCGGGTGAATTGCAGGGGGGAGGCTGGTGATCGTTCAGCAGCGGGGATGATCAGGCTGTGAGCCAAAAAAGAAGCCGGTCGAAACTGTTCAGCGTTTCGACCGGCTCATTTGTGCGTCTCAACGAGGGTTATTCCCCGTAGAACTTGGTCATTTCCTCGACTGTGAGTGGTTCAGAGACCGATTCGCTCGAGAGGAGGGCCCGGAATCGCAGGCTTCCTGGAGCGGCGGCCTTCACCTTGACCTTGAACAGCGAGGTCTGTCCGGCACCGACTTCGGGGATCTGCTGGAAGATGACCGTATTTCCTTCCACGCGGTGACGAGTCGGGCCTTCTGCATTGACGAGCATCATGCCGTCAGCCAGTTCGCAGACCAGATCGACCCCTTTGGCTGCCGCGGTCCCTTCGTTGCGGACGCGGATTTCGTAGACCGTTTCTGAACCGACTTCCACCGGGTCTTCAAGGTCCTTGACCTGAACCGCCAGCGAGGACGTGGCTTCAACAGATGTGGTGAATTCGGCATCGGAAATTGCCCCATGCTCGGAAGATGCCCGGGCGAGGTGTTTGAATTCTCCGCTCTGGCGAGCCAGCAACGTGATCTTCACCTCTTCCTTCTGGCCTTTGTCCATGCGTCCGATGAAGCAGGTGACCAGTCCAGTGGCGGAATCGTACTGAGCTCCGCGATCGGCTGAAACAAAATCAAAACCAGCGGGGACCTTGTAACGCAACTGAACGTTGTCGGTGGGGGCTTCCCCGGAGTTGGCCACTGTCAGGACGTAGCTCGCCTGTCGTCCGAGGTATCGAAGTCCCGGTCCTTGGATGGTAGTGGTCAGGCTTGGTGCAATAACCATCACGTCGGTCGATGTTGAACGGACCAGTCCGGAATCCGCACGGGCGTTGACTGTCAGGCGGTGCTGGCCTCCCTTGGCGGCTGCCAGTGCCAGACGGACGCTTCGAGATTCGCCCGGGTTCAGGTTTCCGAGATCCATCTGGAGTCGCTGGCCACGGGTATGTTCGAGACCCTCGGGAACGACGGCTTCAATCTGCACGTGGCTGGCAATTCCGGTCCCGGGGTTGGAAACGGTCACGATCTGGGCGGCTGATTCCCCAATGAGAACCTGTGCCGGGCCTTCCAGCGTGACGTCGAGCATTGGTTCGGCAACCGCAAATCTGCCATTCGCCACGCCGGAGAACCGGACTTCCGCACGGGTGTTGATGTCCCCTCGCTGAAGCGGAATCATCGTGATTTCAATGGTTCGCTCTTCTCCCGGCTTGAGTTCATCCACGTTCCATCCAAGGTAGCGATCGCTCACTGCTGGGGATGGCTTGGCACCGACGAGTCGGACGTTTTCCGGGAAAAATGCCTGGATTTCCATCTCCTTGGCTGCGGTCTGACCATCATTTTTCACAATCAGATGGCATTGACACTCCTGTCCGACGTTGAGGTCGGACTGCTTTCGCCATTCAATGGAAATCGCTGGCGACTGGGTCACGGCACTGACGGCTGCGTCCGGTTTGGAAACTGGAACTGTTGCCCGGCTACTGCTTGCGGGGGTGGCTGTTCGGCTGAATGTCACCGAACCACCTGGGGTTGAGGGAGCTGCCGTTGCGACCGGTGGTGTTGTCTCTCTGGGGCCAAATGTCGTTGTTGCAGGCTTGCTGAAGGGAGATCCTTTCTCCTTCTTCATGTCAAATGAACTGAAGTCGTCGTGGGCTTCTGCTGGCGCCCCTGCTGCACCGGGAAACGGACGTGCGGAGAAACGTTCCTCGTGGACTTGCTGAATCTTCCCTTCGCTCTTGGTGGAATCATCCTGAAACTGTGCATGGACGACCTTGCTGTCGTCGGGAGCATTGGTTCCCAATACCACTTTGCTCCCGGAGGCGACCCCACCACTGGCTGAGAATGAGGTCGGGCTGGTGGGAGCAGGCTTTGCGAATGAGTTGGAATCAAACGTCGGCGAAGCGGGGCGGAGAGATGATGTTGCAGGAGCCGACTCCGGAGCTGCCGATTTCGGAACAGCGACAGGCGGAGTTGATGGTTTTGCGAGCGCGGGTTTCAGTCCGGACGAGGCTGCCGCTGCTCCGGGAGTTGCTTCTTCGGGGGGCAGGTCTCCAAAGAGTTCCTTGTAGTAATTCCGAAGCTCTTCGTTCGGCTGAGTGGCCGGTGAGCGGGTGAACTTCTGAGGTGAGGCGGCTGCCTTGCCCGCTGGGGTCGTTGCTGCGGGAGGTTGAGCGCCAGTCTGTGCCCGACCGGCCCCAAACAGATCGCTTGCATTGGCGGTTTGAACCGTCATTCCCAAGAGAGCTAACAGGTATGCTCCGCGTCGCATCGTGGTCTCCTTACCGCTCAGCGCCATTTTTAATTTCCTCATTCAGACTGCAGTTCTTCAGCGCGTGAATCTGATCCGACCTCTCGGAAATCGGTCATCCAGTATCGGAAACATAAGCAGATGATGACGGATTTCCCGAATTGAGCGAATTCGAGGAACAATCCTGATCGGCTGATTTTGTCTGTTTTGTCACATTCGCAACTTGCCTCGATTTCGACGAGTCCAGTTAGCTACAGAGCTTCTGACAGAGTGGTGAAGCCGCGAAAAATGCCGATTTTCGATTCCGGGGAGCAGGAATTGGCTCGATCTGAATTATGTCAGCGGTGGCAGTCCGGTTCTCGGACAGTATTTCAGGAGGGGGCATTCGAGACAGCGAGGGCGACGGGCAATGCAGATCTTGCGTCCGTGATGAATGAGCTGATGGGAAAAGCAAATCCATGACTTGCGGGGAAGTAACCGCATCAGGTCACGCTCGATGATTTCCGGATTCTGGCTGGTGGTGAGTCCCAGCAGGTTGGAAATTCGACGTACGTGAGTGTCAACAACGACCCCTGTCGCTTTCCCGAAGATGACACCGAGAACCACATTCGCTGTTTTCCGTCCAACTCCCGGGAGGACAACGAGTTCTTCCAGCGAGTCGGGAATCTCGCCTCCATAGAGTTCCATCACTCCTCGGGCCATTCCAATCAGATTTTTGGCTTTGGCACGGAAAAAACCTGTGGACTGGATGATGGCTTCGACATCCTCCTGTGGGGCGGCCGCCAGGCTGGCTGGGGTCGGATATTTCTCAAAGAGAGCGGGGGTCACCATGTTGACCCGCTCGTCGGTGCACTGGGCAGAGAGGATTGTCGCTGCTGTTAACTCATACGCGTTCCTGTGATGGAGAGCACATTCCACATCCGGGTAAGTGCGATCCAGAATCGTGAGGATTTTGCGAGTCCGCTTCTTCAATGCGTCGGAAAGATCTGTCATGGAGAGTCTGGTCAGGTTACGCTGGTCAATATGAAAGGGCGGACTGAATATTGGTACCACGACAATGAGTTGTCGCTCATGGACTGGGGAGGGATTCCGAATGGTGTCCCAGGATTTGAGAGGACTCCGTTTTCTCTTGAGGTCCCTACCGTTCAGGAATGTTCCCATTTTGAAGTCTTTCTCCCGGAAAGACCAGAAAAGCAGGGAGATTCAGGGGGCGGGAAGAAATCTGATTTTCCCCTCCCCTCTCTTTTCCATTTTTTACGGGCGTAGAGGCTGCTGGTTTGGCAGGGGGACTCATGGAAGGCACATGGCCTGGTGCTGATGTCACATTTCAAAATGCGGTGATGCTGTTCAATCAGCAGGAATTTTTTGCCTGCCATGATGTTCTTGAAGAACTCTGGGCCAGCGCCACTGGGGTGGATCGCGATTTCCTTCAAGGGTTAATCCATGCTGCAGTTGCCCTGTTTCATTTCAGTGAAGGGAATCTGACCGGTGCAAGGAAGATCCACGACTCCGCCATCCGGTATCTCTCCAGCTGTGGTGATTCGATGTGGGGAGTGGACCTGAATCGTTTTCGCCGGGATTTCGATCGTTGTTTCAGGTCATTGCTGGGGTCACACGTGACCTACCCGGCGAATGTGGTTCTGGATCACACGTTCATTCCTCAGATTGATGTGATCGGATGAACACTGTCGCTGACAAGCATATAAAAATGCGTTATGCGCCAGGCGAGTTTAACGCTTGATCTGGTCGTATCACCCTCGCCAATTCTCCAAATTCTTTGGCTGTTTCGGATTTTCACAGCATTGACAGTACCAATTTTGCCGATATAACCACGACTCAATTAGTAGTGCTTAGTTCAACTGGGGCCAATGCATTTTTCACGGCGCATTTTCGAGGCAGGCGGAATGTCTATGGTTCGGAAGCAACTGGTGGTCGCATTCGCAATTCTTGCGCTGGGAGGAATGTATGGATGCCCCTCCGGTTCTCATTCAGCCTCAGATGGAACTCCCGTCCTTCTGAATGTCTCGTACGACCCGACCCGGGAGCTCTGGGCAAATCTGAACGAGGCCTTCATCCCCTACTACGAGCAGAAATTTCAGAAGAAAGTTCAGATCAAGCAGTCCCATGCGGGGTCTGGTCCACAGGCGCGCGCAGTCATTGACGGTCTGGAAGCAGACGTCGTTTCGCTGGCGCTGAAGTCCGATACGGATGCCATTCGCAAGAATGGACTGATTGCGGAAAACTGGCAGGAGCGTCTCCCAAACGGAGCCGTTGCGTACACCTCGAACATTGTTTTCGTGGTCCGAAAAGGAAATCCCAACGGGATTCAGGATTGGCCGGATCTCGTCAAGCCGGGAGTTCAGGTGATCACTCCCAGTCCCAAGACTTCCGGAAACGGGAAGCTTGCGTTTCTGGCAGCATGGGGAAGTGTGACCTTGAACGGTGGTACGGAAGATCAGGCCCGCGAATTCGTCAAGACGATCTATAAGAATGCTCCTGTTCTCGATACGGGGGCCCGTGGAGCAACGGTTTCCTTCGCTCAGCGAGGACTGGGGAACGTCCATCTCACCTGGGAGAGCGAAGCTCATCTGGAAGTTCAGGAGTCCAAAGGAGAGCTGGAAATTGTTTATCCCAAATCCAGCATCCTTGCTGAGCCTCCATTGGCATGGGTGGATTCCGTCGTGGACCGTAAGAACACGCGGGAGATCGCGGAAGAATATCTGAAGTTCCTCTACACACCGGAAGCTCAGCAGATTATCGCAAAACACTATTATCGTCCGATCGATCCGCAGGTACTCGAAGCCAACCGAGACAAGTTCCCCGAAATGCGGCTCTTCCCGGTGACGGACGTCGTTCCCGGAGGACTGGACGAAGCCCAGGCCCGGTTTTTCGATGACGGCGGAGAGTTTGACAAGATTTATCAATCCGCCCGATGACATTGCCTGCGGATTGTCTCTTCACTCCTCTGGACGGGATCCATGGTGCCTCTCTCCCGTTTCGTACGACCCTCGAATCTGTGTTTCTATGAAGGATCATGACCGTGAATAAAGACGGAGTGATCTCCTCGGGATTGCTGGAGGAAAAGCCCCCTGTTCACAGTGAGTCGCCCGGATCACATCAGCCGACTGCGGTGGCTCCGAATCGTCGTTCGCGGCGGCATCGCAGCCCGCTTCCCGGATTTGGTGCCGGAATGGGCGTCACCATCGCCTATCTGTCACTGCTGCTCATCATTCCGCTGGGAGCGTGTGTGGTCAAAACGTCTCAATTGACGTTTGCCCAGTTCTGGAAGGTCGTCACGACTCCTCAGGTCATGAGTGCCTACTGGGTGACTTTCATGACCTCTGCGGTTGCGTCGCTGGTCAACTGCCTGATCGGCCTGTTGCTGGCATGGGTTCTGGTCCGATATGAGTTTTTCGGGCGTCGATTTCTGGATGCCCTCATCGATCTCCCGTTTGCCCTCCCGACGGCGGTGGCGGGGCTGGTTTTTTCAGCGCTGCTGATCAAGAGTGGCTGGTACGGTCAGGTCCTCGTCCCGCTGGGAATTCATGGGGCCTATACGAAGCTGGGGATTGTGATTGTTCTGGTGTTTGTCGGCCTGCCATTTGTGGTCAGGACGATCCAGCCGGTTCTGGAGAGCATGGAACACGATCTCGAAGAGGCGGCCGCTTCGCTTGGGGCCACTCGCTGGCAAACCTTTCGTCTGATTCTTCTGCCGTCTGTGTGGCCTGCACTCATGACCGGATACGCTCTCTCATTCGCACGAGGGCTGGGTGAGTATGGCTCCGTGATCTTTATCTCCGGGAACCTTCCGTTCAATACCGAGATTGCTCCGTTCATGATTGTGGCGAAGCTGGAGCAGTTTGCGTACGCGGAAGCGACAGCGATTGCGATGGTACTGGTCGTGGGATCGCTGTTGTCGCTGTTCCTGATCAACTGGCTCGAAAGAAGGAGTCAGCGCTATGCAGGTTAGGCACAGCCACGGACTCAAGAAGGCAACAGCAGTCTCTCAGGAGCCATTCTGGTTACGGTGCCTGCTGATTTCAGCTGCTTTTTTCATCGTCGGGACTTTGATTCTTGTTCCGTTGATCTATGTTTTTTATCAGGCCCTGATCCCCGGATGGAAGGTCTTTGCAAACAATCTGTTTGGTGATCCGGACACCCGTCATGCCATCCTGCTGACGTTTCTGGTCGCTCCTCTGGCCGTGATCCTGAATACCATTTTCGGAATCGCTGCTGCATGGACCATTACCAAGTTTCGTTTTCCCGGACGGACATTGCTGATCTCGCTGATCGATATGCCCTTTGCCATCTCTCCGGTTGTGGCTGGACTGATGTTTGTGCTGTTGTTTGGCGCGCAAGGATTCTTCGGTCCTGCCCTGAGAGAGATGGGAGTCAAGATTATCTTTGCCTGGCCGGGGCTGGTCCTCGCAACGACGTTTGTCACGCTCCCCTTTATTGCAAGAGAGCTGATCCCCCTGATGCAGTCACTGGGAAGTGATGAAGAGCTGGCTGCGGTTAGTCTCGGGGCGAATCCATGGCAGCTGTTCTGGCGGGTGACTCTGCCGAATATTCGTTGGGGGCTGCTGTTCGGCATCATTCAATGTCATGCCCGGGCCATTGGCGAGTTCGGAGCCGTTTATGTGGTCTCCGGACATATTGCGGGAGAGACAGAAACGATGCCATTGCGGGTCAACAAGTTATTCGAAGAGTTCAACAACCCGGCCTCCTTTGCGGTCGCTCTGCTGCTGACAGTCATCGCATTGGCGACCCTCGTCGGGAAGGTGATTCTGGAACATTGGATGGCGTCTCAGGAAGCGGCACGTCGTGCGGAGATTGAGGAACTGGAAGTGATTTGAGTCGTCCTCTCTTCGTCATTCGTTTGGCCGTGAACGATTCCGATCCCATTCCCCGGGAGCACCATCCCAAGGACAGCTGAGATGAGCATTACCGTCAAAAACGTCACCAAGAAGTTCGGCAACTTTACCGCGCTGGACAACATCAGCCTTGAAGTCCCATCGGGATGCCTTGTGGCACTGCTGGGACCGTCCGGGTCGGGAAAGACCAGTCTGCTTCGGATTATCTCCGGGCTGGACCATGCTGACAGCGGGACAATCCTGTTTGAAAATGAAGACGTTTCGCTTCAGGCCGCTCGTGATCGCGGCGTGGGATTCGTCTTTCAACATTACGCCCTGTTCCGTCATATGACGGTCTTCGAGAATATCGCATTCGGAATGCGGGTGCGGAAAGCTCCGAAGAAGGAAGTTCAGGAGCGGGTGCAGGAGTTGTTGTCGCTGGTTCGACTAGAGGGACTGGGGCACCGGTATCCGTCCGAACTCTCTGGAGGTCAAAGGCAGCGGGTGGCCTTGGCCCGGGCTTTGGCCGTTCGGCCCCGTATGCTACTTCTCGATGAGCCGTTCGGGGCGCTGGATGCCAAGGTGCGACAGGAACTGAGAAATTGGCTGCGTCGACTGCATGAAGAAATGAATGTGACAACTGTGTTCGTCACACACGATCAGGAAGAGGCTTTTGAAGTTGCTGACCGGGTGGTCGTCATGCGACAGGGGCACATCGAGCAGGTGGGCACCCCTCAGGAAGTGTTCGACCATCCAGCAACACCATTCGTCATGGACTTTCTGGGGAACGTCAATGTGTTCCACGGTCGTGTCCAGGGGGGATTGGCGCACGTTGGCCCATTCGTCATCAATTATGATGATTATCAGCACGATGAGCCGCGAAATGCGACTGCCTACGTGCGGCCGCACGAACTCGAAATCGAGCGTACCCCGTCAAGCACCAGCTCGCTGGCAGGGCGCGTTGTCCAGATCAATCCGCATGGTGCGGTAATTAAAGTCCGGGTCCTTCTCGAAGAATACGGGATTGAACTGACGGTCGACCTTGTCCGTGAGCGGGCTGCCGAGCTGCAACTCAAGCTCAATGACAGCGTCTACGTCCGCCCGAGCTGCGCACGGGTCTTTATGCCAGAAGTCGATTACGCCATCTGAGGCATGTTCCCATTGGCGGTCATGGGCTGGCGTGAGTCCCGCTCAGTCCGACAGCCTCACGGGCACGGCTCAGGACTTCGCGCGCCTTCGCACGGGCTTTCGCCGCTCCGCTTCTCAGGATTTCTTCGACATCGTCCGGACGTTTCTCGAGGTCGGCGCGTCGTTCGCGGGCTTCTGCGAAATACTCCATGGCCTTGTCGTACAGGGTCTGCTTCGCTTCTCCATACCCCATCCCCCCTGCGCGATAACGGGCTGCCAGAGCGGCCTGTTCTTCCTCGGATGCAAAGAGCTTGTACAGCTCGAAAATCGAATCCCCTTCTGGATTTTTCGGGGATTCTACCGGTGTCGAATCGGTCTTGATCGACATGAATTTCTTGCGGAGCTGCTTGGGAGGTTCAAAGATTCCAATCGTGTTGCCATAACTCTTCGACATCTTCTCCCCGTCCGTCCCGGGAACTTTCGCGGTGGCTTCCATCACACGCGCTTCCGGCAGGGTGAAGACCTCTGACTGAAAGACATGATTGAAGCGAGTCGCAAGATCGCGAGTTACCTCCAGATGCTGGACCTGATCCTGTCCAACAGGAACGATCTGGCTGTCGTAAGCCAGAATGTCCGCAGCCATCAGGACCGGATAAGTGAACAAACCCGCGTCGGCGGGGAGACCTTTTTCCCGCTTGTCTTTGTAGGCGTGGCATTTCTCCAGCAGGCTCATCTGGGTGACGGTCATCAGCAGCCACGTCAGCTCGGTCACTTCGGGAACATCGGATTGTCGGAACAGGGTGGCCTGATTCGGGTCCAGCCCGAGCGCCAGAAGATCCAGCGCAGCGTCCTGAATGTTCTGTTTCAGTTCGGCGGCATTCCGCACGGTTGTCAGAGCGTGGAGATCGGCAATGAAGTAGAACGCCTGCTCATTGTTCTGCAGGGCAATGTACTGACGAATCGCGCCGAAGTAGTTTCCCAGATGAAAGCGGCCTGTGGGCTGAATCCCGGAGAGCACGCGCATAATTCCACTCTTTCCAATGATGAATCAACTCTGGTCTTCCGCAGACGGGAAATTTGTGACAGGCGGAAGTGTGATGGATTGTGTCGACTCGACGCCGTGCTGGCAACAGGTTCCGTCTGATTCATTCTGGCGTCGGGGGAAGAGATTTCTCCCAGTCGAATCCCCTCTGGCTTCGCCTGACATCGGCAAGTTCACGGCATTTTTGCGAAAATGAGGAGACCCCAGAAGTTTCCGGCTTCAGGTCGAACTGTTAAAAACGCAACGTTTGACAGCGCGAGGAGCCGGTTCAGGTCGCTAGAATCGGGGCTGATGACGTTGACAGAATTTCCGAATCCGCGAAGGATGCGGAGACGGATTCTCACTGACCGGTTCGTTTTTCTGGAGAGTGAACCGATCGGACTCAATCGACGCGAGGATATGAAAGACGGATCGCCTTGGACTTTTTTCAATCACTCTATTCGACTCAGTTGACGGAAGAGACGAAGTCCCGTTGGAGTGCCTCCGGGGCCGATCCGTCGCTTCTCCCGGATGAGAAAACGCTGGGGCAACTCCTCGATACCTCGTATCAGGCCAGCCTGCTTCGTGAAGAAGGAGAAGAAGTCCGCTGCCGTGTCATTTTTGCTACCCCACAGGAATTCCGGAATCTCCTCGCAAACCATGAAAACTCTCTGATGGTGGTTACGTTTCGTGACCCCATGCATCTGACGGCTCACTACGTCCGCAAACTTTCTGCTGCAGCAGGGTTTTATCGTTCACTTCTGGCCGTCTACGAGGATCCCAAGGATGGGGAACTGAAAATCTGGGGAATCGTGAATACCGGGACCCGCTGGGTCAATCGGGTTTCGGGGAGCCGTCCTGATGATCTTCCACTCCCGCCCCGTCTCGTCATCCAGATTCGGGGGCCAGGGCATCTGATTATCGCCAGTGGCGATGACCGGATTTTCGAAGTTTCCGGGGGAGTGCTTCTCTCTGACGGGTTCGATCCGTTTTTGTCCAGCTGGCTTCCCGAGCGATTTCGGACCGTCAAAGAGAAATTGATGGAGTCCATTTACAGCGAGCATGGGAATGTTATCGATCAGGGATGTCGCATCTGTGATCATTTCATGAAGAGTGTCGCCCAGAGC